>JAGHVC010000208.1 GCA_018064505.1 Candidatus Minthosoma caballi
TCAATTATTACTGTCCGCTAAACATTGAATCACAAAAAAACAAGAATGGGCTGATTTCATTTTGTGGAGTCAGCCCAAATTGTTACCTTTGTTTCTGCTATAAAACTTCAATAACGTGAGCAAAGGTACACATTTTTTCGGACAGCCGGTATATGGCCAGCTAATAAAATGCTTAAATAAGGATAAAATTGTTGAAATGAGCCGTAATCATGGCGGTGAGAGGTACGTAAAGTCGTTTGACGGTTGGCATCACCTGCTTACAATGCTCTATGCCGTCATTCTCCGTTTTGACTCATTACGAGAAATAGAAGCTTCTATGCTGGCTGAGGTGCGCAAACTGTGGCATCTCGGTCTAAAGACAATCCCCAGACGTAGCACACTGTCAGATGCGAATGCCAGACGCTCGGAAAAGTTCTTTGAGGACGTGTACCGTGACCTTTACGATGCCAACAAGTCAAAACTTTCTTCGGACAGCCGCCGTAATGGTACTGAAGCATGGATAAAGCGCCTGAGAATCATTGATTCTACTACCATTTCACTCTTTTCAAACCTCATTTTCAAGGGCGTTGGCCGTCATCCCAAGACTGGCAGGAAGAAAGGAGGCATCAAGGTGCATACCGTCATCTCAGCGAACGAAAACGTGCCCTGCGATGTCAAGTTCACCTCTGCAGCCACCAACGACAGTTTCATGCTTGCCCCAAGCATGTATTCAAACGGTGAGATTGTAGCCATGGACAGAGCGTACATAAACTACTCCAAGTTTGAGGTACTGACGGAAAGAAATGTTGTCTATGTGACGAAACTCAAGAAGAACCTTGTGTATGAGGTGCTTGAGGATTGCATGGACATGGATCCTTCGGGAAAAATGCAATACAGGGAACAGGTGGTTGTGTTCCGCAAGGGCGAGATTAATCATATCGCCAGGATTGTTACGTATGTGGACATAAAGAATGGGAAGCAGCCCAAGCTCATACAACTGCTTACCAACGACTTTGATATGCCATTGGAGACGATTGTCCTAATTTACAGGCGCAGATGGCAGATAGAATCACTTTTCAAGCAGATAAAGCAGAATTTCCCACTCAGATACTTCTATGGTGAGAGCAGCAATGCTATCAAGATACAGATTTGGGTTACGTTGATTGCAAATCTACTAATGACGCTGCTGCAACAGAGCCTGAAACGCAGATGGAGTTTCTCTGGATTGGCTACGATGGTGAGAATCGTACTCATGTACTATATCAATCTGGACTCATTCCTTGAAAGTCCTGACGAAGACTTGAAAAGAATGCTTGAAGAATGTGGAGAATCACCACCTGAAATTGAGGATGAAAAACAATGAGGGGCTTACTGAAAAGAAAAAGTCACTCTCCTCTTGTGTTTCAAGGGGAAGAGTGACTTCGTATGATGTTTAGCGGACAGTAATATTTTTCAAAGGTGAATACTGTGAGATTCAAAATTGGAGTTGAGGTGTCAAATCAGGTGACATCGCAGGCATTTGCTGTCGTTTGCAAAAACGAAAATGTTCTTTATAGACACTACGATAGATATGGTGAACCGCCTGTTTCGTATATTGGAACGGCAAATAATCCAAGAGTTTTGAAAATAAAAGATTTTGAGAAGGAATACATTCTGGTGAAATTGTTTAATTTGTGAGTCTGTGGCATACCATCGTTGGTAACACAGCATTCAAATTCTCCATGTTTGATAGGCAAATGAGTTGTTTGCAAGAGGGGGCTTTCCCTCTTGCAAAACCCATAACACAAAGCTCCCAAAGACCACCAATCTTTGGGAACTTTTCTCCCCCCCCCCTCATTCTCAAATGGAAGTGAAGCGGTCAAATGAACTCAGATGGAGGACGAACAAAAAACTCCCAAGAACTGAGATGCTCTTGGGTGTTATAGGATGATATTCTTATTTTCTTATTACTCTTCAGCAGCAGCTTCCTCAGCTTCCTCAGCCTTCTCCTCGAAGTCTGTGATGTCGTTAGTGACGAGGATGTTGTACCATGAGAGAACCTTTCGCATGTCGCTTACTCTCACACGATCCTGGTCGTAGTTTGGAAGCACCTTTGCAAAGAAAGCAATGATGTCATCAGCCTCAGCTTTCTTTGGTGAGAGGTCAACAGCCTTGCCTTCGTAGTTGTCCTTTATAGACTGGAACACAGAAATGAGGCTTACCTCTTGGTCGTCGTTTGTGTAGATGGAGATGTCGGCAAGTGAAACAACCTTGTCTGCACCGAATGCAGGCATGCGTTTCTTTTGTGCATCCACTGTTTCTACGATGAGACTTTTGTTGCCACGAGAAATGAGCTTGTAAAGTCCTGGTTTGCCTGAGATGGCGAGAATTTGCTTAATCATATAGTTTTGAGTTTTTATGTTTATAATCGTTTTGTTGTTTAGTTGTTTTGTTGTTTAGTCGTTTAGCCGATTGTCGATAAATCGTTTAGTCGATTAGTCTTTTAATCGTTTAATCACTTAATCTTTTCATCATTGCCTCAATCTGCGATTGCACATCAGCTTCTCCGTCGTTGACTATGCAAAAGTCAGCTCTTTGCCTCTTTTCCTCTTCGGGCATCTGCATTGCCATTCTTGCTTCAATCTGCTGTGAGGTGGCATTGTCTCTTGCCATGGCTCGTTGCAGCCTTACGGAGTGGGGGGCAAAGACTTCGATGGTGTAATCGACGGTGTCTTCAAATCCCGACTCGAAGAGTATGGCACATTCTTGTGCTATGATGCTGCTGTCTTGCTTTTGTGCCCATAGCAGGAAGTCGGCTTTAACTGCTGGATGGACGATGGAGTTGATTTTCTCTGCATTCTCTTTCTTTGCGAAGAGATACTGGGCTATAAGCTGCTTGTTGAGCATCCATTGCCCATCGTCAGAGAGAGAGTATGCGTTGTTGCCCAAGAGGGTGGTGAGGCCCTGTCGTATGGCAAAGCTCTCAGTCATGAGCCGTTTGGCTTCGTCATCGCAGTTGTAAATGGGTATGCCTAGCTCATGGAGCTTGCTGCACACATAGGATTTCCCGCTTCCTATTCCTCCTGTGATGCCTATCTTCAGTGGCTGATTGACTTGTGTTGTCATGAGGCTACTCTGTTTCTTGCTCAATCACATATTCTACAGTCTCAGGAGAGATGCGTATGTTGCTCACTCCATCAGGCATCTGTCGGAGGATGAGCTTGCATCTTGTGTCGCCAGGCTTGATTGTGTTGTAGTCAACAACAATGAGGAAGTCGGCAGGAGAAATCTCATTGTAGAGAGATGAGCTGACAAGGAATGTTATCTTTGCCTGAAGCGGGAATGGACGGATAATCTTGTCTCTTGGAGTGTTCTCGCTATAGATAGGCACAGAGATGGTCTTGTCGGTGAACAGGTCAACGCAGATTTTTGTGCTGACAGAGTCCCTGAAAGCTTTTGCTCCCTTAGGAATGTCGAGTGCAAGACGGCATGAGATGGTGTCGTCAACTTCGTCGAAGACTCTATGCTCAGTGCTGATGCTTGTGATTGCCTGGAACAGATGTGGAGGTGCACATATCTCTACTGAGTCGGGAGAGAAGATGACATTGCTGAGCATTCGACTTTCCCTTGTGTTGACCTTGCATGCAAAGATGATAGGCACTCGCTTCCTCTCTCCTGTGGAGTAGTCAGCTTCTATCTTCACAGGAGTGGTGGATAGATATTTCAATCCTTTTGGCAGTTTCTTTGCCACAGCTCGCTGGAATGTGCTTGCATCGATGAGAATCTTGCCTCCAGCTTGGCTCACTTCGTGGAAGTTAATCTCAAGGGTGTGCTCCTCGTTCTTGATGAGATGCTGAATGACACTTTGACCATGGCCGCTGAAGTTTACCTTCACTTCGTCAGGTATCTCGCTTGTGAAGATGACATTGGCAGGAGCATCGACAATACGGATTTTGTATTCCATGCTCATGGTGACATCTTCTTTCATCGTTTCAAGCAACCAGAAGATGGATGCTATGGCAATGAAAACGAGATAAACTAAAAAATTGCGGTCGATTCTTATCAACCGCAATCTTCTTATTATTACTTTGGCGAAGTCGGCTGCCATGATGATTGATTACTGCTGTTGCTGCTGTGTGCCTTCTGCAAAAACAGAGTTGCGGTCGATGTCGATGCATACTCCCTTTGCAATCTCAATTGTGAGATATGACTCGCCTTCGTTGAGTGACTTGATTGTTGCATGAACTCCACTGGCTGTTACTACCTTGCTGCCGATGGCAAGGCCTTTGCGGAAGTTCTCAATCTCCTTCTGACGCTTTCTCTGTGGACGAATCATGAAGAAATAAACGATGGCAAACATGGCTACGATCATTATGACCATGCTCCAGTCGAAGCCTCCTTTTGCTGCAGGTGCAGCAGCTTGCATAAGTGTAAACATATTGTTTATGGTTTTTTAGTTGTTTTTGTTTTGTTTCGTTTAGGCGATTTCTCGATTATTTGTTTCATCGATTATTCGATTAATCGTTTCATCCTTTTTTTATTCGTTAAGTCTTTTTTAATTCTTCATCAGCTTGCCTTCTTTCTTGAGCATCTTGGCAACAGCATCGATGATGCCGTTCACATAGCTTGCACTCTTAGGGGTGCTGTACCATTTAGCCACCTCAACATACTCGTTGATTGTGACAGAGATTGGCACCTGAGGGAAGCTGAGAAGCTCGGCTACTGCTATCTGCATGATAATCACATCCATGTAGGCAAGACGGTTGAACTCCCAGTTCTTGATGCAACGGGATATGACAGAACGGTAGTATTCGTCGTTGAGGATTGTGCGACGGAAAAGACGAGTGGCAAACTCTCTGTCTTCAATGTCCTTATATTCAGGCACAAGCTCCTGACTTGCTCCGTTCTCAGGGGCAAATCGCTTGATTGTCTTGAGCACGAATGTGTCAACAACTTCACGGTCGTCATTCCAGTAGAGGCTCTGGTCTTCGAGGATATCATCAATTCTTTCGTCCTTCATGATGACATTCTTGTAGAGCTTGCGCCACAGCTCTTGGTCGTCTTCGTATGTGACAGTCTCCATTGCCATATACTCTTTATAGTATTCGCTGGCAACGATGTCGTCATACAGGTTCTTCACATAGGCAAACTCGTTGTCCCATGTCTTCTTCTTGGCATCAGCATACTCTTGGAGCTGTTTGTTTGCCTCAAGCTGGATAGCAAATTTGTTGTCGATGAATCTGTGGCTTACAGGAGTGTCAATATGGCCTACCTTGTTGAGCTGCTCTTGATGCTCTACTTGCTCCATGGCATAGCGAGAGACGCTGACAATGAGCAACAGCATGTAGTTGTATAAATCGTATGCTTTAGATAGACTGAAAAGCAATTCTTTCTCTGCGGTGTCAATGTTCTTATCGCCATTCTGGTAATAAGCATACATGAGCTGAACGATTTTCAGTCGAATGATTGTGCGGTTAATCATAATGCAAAAAACTCTTTTTTTGTAATATTATGTGCTAAGAGGCAAGTCCACCTTGCTTACACCTCTTATTTGTTGATTTGTGTGCAAATTTAGTGATTTTCTTTGAAAAATGACATAAAAACATAAAAATGAATATACAAAAAACAAAAAAATCATCTTTTTTCTTGTATAAACGAAATAAAACTGACAATTTTGTGGAAATTTTCTGAATGAAACTAACAAGTTAATTAGACGGGTATGACTGAAACAGACAAAGATTTGATATTCTCAGAGAGTGTCAAGGCAGGAAAGAGAATCTACTATTTCGATGTGAAACAAAGTAGAAATGGCGATAGGTATATTGCCATTACAGAGAGCAAGAAGATTAACGAAGGCACTTTTGAGAACCCTCGTTTTGTGTATGAAAAGCATAAGCTATTCCTTTACAAGGAGGACTATGAAAAGTTTGTCTCTGCTTTGACAAGAACTCTTGATGTAGCAAAGGGAGGAGAGATTCCTGCTCCAGCTCCTGTTGAGGCTCCTGCTCCAGAAGAAGCTCCTAAGGCAGAGGAGAGTGCTGCTGAGGAAACTGCATCTGAGAAGAAGGGATTCTTCGGCAAAGTTCTCGATATTTTCTAAAATACAGCTTAAAATATAAAAAACATTAGGAAAACTTTTGTCATCTCAGGCAAAAGTTGTACCTTTGTGCCGCTTTTTTGGGCAACACATCGACTCCCATTGTGGAGGAGTTACCGTGTGATGGCGAATTAAGCACTAAAACTTAATTTATAGTAACACAAAAACATTTCAAAAAATGAAAGAAATTACAATCAATGCACAGGCTCGTACTGAGTTCGGCAAGAAGGCAAGCAAGCAGCTTCGCAAGCAGGGTCTCGTACCAGCAGTAGTTTACGGAGTAGAGAAGGGTGAGAATGGTCTCCCTGTAGCTAAGACTATCGTTGTTTCTGAGAAGGAACTTGCTAAGCTTCTCTACACTCCAAATGTTTACATCGTAAACCTCGTTGTTGACGGCGTAACTGTTAAGGCTATTCTTAAGGAGCTTCAGAGCGACTTCGTTACTGATCACCCAGTACATGTTGACTTCTATCAGATCACTGAGGACAAGCCTGTTGTATTTGAAATCCCAGTTAAGCTCAATGGTCTTGCTGAAGGTGTTAAGGCAGGTGGTAAGCTCGCTCTCAATGTTCGCAAGCTTGCTGTTAAGGCTCCTTATACTTCATTCCCTGACACACTCGACATCGATGTTTCTGGCCTCGGTCTCGGTAAGTCAATGAAGGTTGCTGCCCTCTCATACGAAGGACTCGAAATCATCACTTCTAAGGAAGTTGTTGTTTGTGCTGTTCGTATGACTCGTGCTGCTCGTGCTGCACAGGCAGAAGCTAAGAAGTAATAAGGCCACCCTTAGGGTAAGGCATTTAAGACTTATTGCCCCCAAATTGGGGGCTTTTTTTTTGAAAATATGTTGTTTTTTGATTTATTTCGAAAGAGAAATACACAACCTGTAGATAACAGTATGAAATATCTTGTAGTAGGATTAGGAAATGTAGGAAATGAATATGAGGGAACCCGTCACAATATTGGTTTCCGCAATGTGGATGCATTTGCAATCAAGCAGAATGCTCAGTGGGAAGACAAGCGTTACGGGGCGGTGGCTCACACCCGAGTTAAGAATGCAGAAATCATACTTCTTAAGCCTTCTACATACATGAATCTTTCAGGCACAGCAGTTCGCTATTGGGCTCAGAAAGAGAAAATAGCTATAGAGAACATCCTTGTCATAGTCGATGACTTGAGCTTGCCTGTGGGAAAAGTGAGATTGCGCGGCAATGGCTCAGCAGGAGGTCACAATGGATTGAAAAACATTGAGTCGTGCATGATGACTCAGAACTATGCTAGAATAAAGTTTGGCATCGGCAATGACTTCCCTAAAGGAGCTCAGGTGGATTTTGTGCTCGGAAAGTTTACAGACGAGGAAGATAAAGTTATCGGCGAAAAGGTTGAGTATGTAGGCGAGATGATAAAGTCATTCTGCTTGCAAGGCCTTGACCGAACTATGAACTTGTATAATAAGAAATAGTATGGCAGAAGCAAGAATAGACAAATGGCTATGGGCAGCCCGCATTTTCAAGACCAGAAGCATTGCTGCCGACGAATGCAAGAATGGCCGAGTGAGCATCAAAGGAGTGAAGCAGAAGCCTTCGAAAATGATAAAGGAAGGCGATGTGGTGGATGTGAAGAAAGGCGCTGTGACTTATTCTTTCAAGGTGCTTAAGGCTATACAGAATAGAGTAGGGGCTAAATTGGTGCCTGAAGTCCTGGAGAATGTGACTGCGAAGGAACAACTTGAACTTCTTGAAATGAACCGCATCAGTGGCTTTGTTGGAAGAGCAAGAGGCACAGGTCGTCCTACGAAGAAAGAACGCCGAGACCTGGACGATTTCATTATGCCAGCTTTCTATGGAGACTTCGATTTCGATTTTGATGACGAAGATGATGAGGAATAAGAAGATTAACTTTCGATTAACTAACTCTTTGAATCAATTTTACTCATTTTGATGCAAGTTATTTGGGAAATATTTGTATCTTTGTAGCTGATTATTGAGAATAACACTTTTTACGCATAATTAATACATCTATGATTAAACCAATCTCTATCGGAGCACTCTTGTTTGCTTCAACTTTGGGTCTTTCGGCTCAGAAACAAATGACACCTCCTACAGGAGGCAAGCAGATTAGTGACGAACTCATTGGTATCTTCTTCGAGGATATCAGCTCTTCTGCCGATGGTGGCTTGAATGCTGAGCTTGTTCAGAATGGTTCATTCGAATACAGCCCTGCAGAGCGAGACAATTGGGGCCCTGGCACAGCTTGGAAGATCACACGCCCTGGTCACTCTCTTGGCACTATCGAGGTGCATCAGCAGGAGCCAATTCACCCAAACAACCCTAACTACATGCGTCTCATCATTGAGCGTACTCGTCATTTCCATGACTACAAAGGCTGGGCAGGATTCGGCATTGAGAATTCTGGATTCGACGGCATTAGCGTAAAGGCTGGTGCAAAATATGATTTCTCTATGTTCGCTCGCAATATCAAGACTGATGCTAAGACAATCCGCATCGTACTCGGTGAGCCACAGGGATGGGGCAAGGACCCTAAGATTCTCGCAGAGAAGACTATCAAAGTGGACAGCAACGACTGGGCTAAGTACTCTTGCACACTCGAATCTAATGCTGATTGCAAGAACGCTATCCTTCAGGTTATCTCGCTCACAACAGGCGTGATGGATGTTGATATGATTTCTCTTCTCCCACAGGACACATACAAGGGACATGGTCTTCGCAAAGACCTTGCTGAAGCACTCGAAGCTCTTCAGCCAAAGTTCATGCGCTTCCCTGGTGGTTGCGTAGTTCACGGTGGTGGTGATGGTTTCTGGAACACTTATCGCTGGAAGGAGACTGTAGGTCCAAAGGAGACTCGTCGTGGCCAGAAGAACACTTGGGGCTACCATCAGTCAATGGCTCTCGGCTACTTCGAATACTTCCAGCTCTGCGAGGACATGGGTATGCAGCCAGTGCCAATTCTCCCTTGCGGTGTTAGCTGCCAGGGCACAAACGGCGGTTGGAATATGTGGCCAACACAGGCTCAGGATGTTGTTTCCATGAACGACATGGACGAGTGGGTACAGGATGCACTCGACCTCATCGAATGGGCAAATGGTGATGCTACTACAAAGTGGGGTAAGGTTTGTGCAGACGCTGGTCACCCAGAACCATTCAACCTCAAGTATCTCGGCATTGGCAACGAAGAGAAGATCTCTCCAGAGTTCAACGAGCGTTTCAAGTACATGTACGACATCGTAACACAGGCACATCCTGAGATCGTCATTGTAGGTACAGACGGACCTGGTTCGCACCCTGGCAACCCTGACTACGAGAACGGTTGGAAGCTTGCAGAGGAACTCAACATCCCAATTCTTGACGAGCACTACTACGAGCAGAATAGCTTCTTCCTCAAGACTCGTCAGTATGACAGCTACCCACGCGACCGCAAGACTAAGGTTTATCTTGGTGAGTATGCATCAAAGGATAAGAAGCTTATCGATGCTCTTGCTGAGGCACTTTACCTTATTCATGTAGAGCGCAATGGTGATGTTGTAACAATGACTTCATACGCTCCTCTCTTCGCTCGCAAGAATGGCACAAGCTGGAACCCAGACATGATCTATTTCGACAACGAGCGTCCTTATCTCACTTGCAGCTACTATGTTCAGCAGATGTTCGGTCAGTCATCAGGCAACTACTTCTACGGAGATTGTGTGACAATTGAGAATCAGGATAAGTCTGAAGGTGAAGGTATGCTTCAGGAGCAGTCGGTTGTGCTCAACACAAAGACAAACGAGCTCTTCGTGAAGGTTGCTAACGCTACTGCCAACACAAAGAAGGCAAATATTGACCTCTCTCGCTTCAAGACTTTGAAGCCAAACGCAACAAAGGTCACTCTTTCTGGTCAGCCACAGGATGAGAATAACTACGACCAGCTGCCTATCGCACCAAAGAGCGAGCAGATCAAGGTGAGCAAGAACATGTCGCTTGAAATCGCTCCATGGTCATTCACTATGCTCAAGATCAATCTCTAATTAGCATTATTGACTTTGTTGAGTCCTATAGGGCTACTTCGTAGTCCCTACAGGGCATAGTCATGAAATAGTACTTTTTGTCAGCATAAAGACTATTGTTGTCTGCTTGGCATTAGTTTTGTAATAATAATGAGTAGCATCATGCACCAAGCGTGAAGATGCTACTCGTTTTTTTGTGAAACTATATAAACTTGTAAAACTGTATAAACTTCAAATATAAAAGCAAAATGGCATTCGTTGATTACTATAAGGTTATGGGCATACCTAAGGACACTCCTCAAAAGGATATCCGCAGTGCATACAAAAAGAGAACTAAGCAGCTTCATCCTGATTTACATCCTGACGACCCTAAGGCTAAAGCTAAGTTTCAGATGCTGAATGAGGCTAATGAGGTGCTGAGTGACCCAGAGAAGAGAAAGCTTTATGACACTTATGGCGAGAACTGGAAGAATGCACAAAGCATGGGTGGACATGGCCCATTCACTGGAGGAAATCCGTTTGAGAATATAAATATGGATTTTGGAAATGGAGGAGGTTTCAGCGAATTCTTTGAAAGCCTGTTCGGTGGTGCAGCCCGACAGCAGAGCTCTAGAAGGCATAGAAAAGCAGAACCTGCTGTGGCGGAGGCTGTCGTTAAGATTGATGTTTGGACAGCAATGTTGGGCGGTGAGATTATTGCCAGCACTAATTATGGGAAGTTTAAGCTGAAGGTGGCAGCAGGAACTCAGCCAGGAAAGAAGGTGAAATTGAAGGGTAAGGGAGGTAAGATGAGTAATGGTGCTGACAAGGATTTAATTATCATCTTTGAAGTTACAATTCCAGAATCACTGACAGAAAGACAGAAGAGCCTTTTGGAGGAAGCCAGAATGGCATAAGCACTGCATACGGAATATCTATGCTGTTGTTTTAAGCATCTTACTTACTTTTGTTTCTTACGCTTTTTAGAACTATTGAGGATAGCATCGCTTTTAGGATTGCTATCTTCTTTTTTGTTTATACGCTATCTGTACCATTCAAAGTCATGCTGCCACGAAAGCCCGAAACCCTGAGTGTTGAGGGTGGCTTTAGTGAAGTAGCGGTCGTTTGTTTGGTTGTATCCTTTTACATATAGATTGCCAGTAGGAGTCATTCTCCATTTCACCTCGAAATCTCCAATGAAGTTTGATTGGTTTGTCAGGGCATTGTCTCTATAGCCGAAGTTGCCATTGATGAGAAGGCGTTCATCGAGGAGCCTGCCCGAAAGGATTCCTTCAACATCAAGATCGTCCCAGCCTTTTTCACCAGTAGTAAGTGCTGAGCCAAAGTTCCAATTGCTGTTGTTGCCAATGACATTAGAGAGCATTTGGTTTATCTGTCCGCTAAGAGTTGATGAGAGAAGTGAGTTTACTGCTTGACTAGAATTGTCGCTTCCATTAGCTCTTGCATACTCGTTTGGGTAGAAGCGGCCTAGGCCAAGAAGGTAAATCATTTGTGTGTTCATTTCTTCTTCTGAGTTGATCATGGAACGCACAAGCTGTCTTGCTTCTTCGTTTACATTTGGAATATCCATGTCGAACTTGAAATCCATATTGCCCAACTTACCTGTAATGTCAAGGATACAAGTAACTTTTACCTTGTTGTTTTGAGAGAATGCTGTTGTCGCAGTGAGGTCACTGAGTGGAACAGACGGAATAGTATGATGGCATATCAAATGTATGTTTGCGTCGAAAGGATTGCCATTGAACTCTACATTACTACCAGCTTGGAGTGCCAGGTCACGGAATATGATGTCTTGCAAATACAATCTATGTTTGCCTGCTATGATGTTGTAATAGCCAAACAGTTGGAAGGTTCCTTTATTATACCATTTTGCAGACAAAGTTGCATAGCCGAATGTGCTCATGTAGCCATCGTCAAGATTGTCCATTCGCAGCTTTACTTCGCATGCAGGTGTAAGATTGATGTTGAAGTTGATGTAAATGTCGCTTCTGTAATTCTTCTTTGCTTCGTTGACAATAGAAAGAGAGTCTCGTTGTACTTCTCTTTGGATTTGTGACGAGATAGATTGTTCCATCAAGTCATTTATGCTTGCTATGGAGTCTCTATCACGGAACTCTATAAAGCCGTTGCCCATAATAGCATCGGGAGTTGCTGCATCATAAGCAAAGACGGAGCCTTTAGTAGGTGTGACATCAGCATTTACATATAGAGGATGGCCATCTGAGCCTGATATTGTAAGCTTGCCGTCAGCAAAAACAGTTGCCATGAATTTGTCAGAATTGAATTCATTCTCATCATAAGCACATAATTCATGCAAGTCAGCATCGAAATCATACTTGAAGTTCTTCATGTTTCGGTGCGTTACTTTTCCTGAAATCTTTGATTTATTTCCGTACTTGTCTTGTAAGGTAATATTAGGAAAATCGAAGAGATAGTTTCGCAGATGCAAAGTATCGCCTTCAATGTGGTAAGGTACATTAGTTGCCTTTAATCTGAGGTTGAGATTTGGCACGGCGTCTCCCACAATATTTACATTGTTAAGAGGCCCCACAATAGCTATTGGGCCTGTGACAGTTCCGTCAACTTCTTTAAATACACCTCGAAGGAATCCATGCAGGAACTTTGCATTTGTATTCATTGTGTTGACATCCAATCTCATATCATTCTTAGACGGAGAAATCCATCCGTCGAGAGTTGTGACTCCTGTTACTTTTCTTGTTTTACCATTTAAGCCGTCTTGTGCCTCAAACAAATCCACAAACCTGCCTTTCATAGCAATGCCATCAACCTCTTTGTCCCAGTGAGCAGTTATTGTTGCATCACCAATAGGTCCGTCTTGAACTGTGAGGTCGTTTACGGTAAGGTTTGCTCTCACATCAGGCACTCCACCTCCGAGCACCCTGTTTACAATGGCTTGGCCAGATGCTTTTCCTGTGAAACGCACAACGCTGAAATTGATAAGGGAAAGTATGTACTCAATCTCTACATTGTTGAGGCTTGCAACGAGAGAATCAGCATTGCTTGTAGATGCTCGTCCGTTGATGGCTATACTGCTGTTAATGTTGTCGTTAGCAAACTTGATGCCTCTACATTCGATTTCCTTGCCGAAAAGGGAAATATTTGCAGGATAAACAGTCCAAGTGGTGTCATTAATTAATGCATGAGAACGATGAAGCGTAATGTCTGTCTTTAATCTGCCGAGAGAATCGGTAAGGTGCACAGTTGGGAGAAGATGAAGATTTATGTTGCTCTTGCCATCAATATCCAAGTTTACATCTCCATTTATAGTGTTTGCATGAGCATTTGCTTTCAGTTTCAGTTTTGTAATATTGTCTTCATGGTCAACTTGGCTAGCAGGCTTTATAGATGACGCAACAGCCTCTATGTTTAAGGCTTTTGTGTCAGAAAAACAATTTAATTCGATGCCAGTGTATGGGGTTCCAGAATACTCGATGCTTGGGGCTGTGAGATTCATTGTCATTTCTGACTGCTTAACATTGCCGCTAACTTTAATAGGTTGTTCAATGTTGTAGTCGGTATCTATGAAATGATGCAAAATTGGTGCATCAGAAAGTGCAAGGTCGTATGAAAAATCAGAGTTTTTGTCAGCTGTTGGCTTTATGAAAATAGGTAAATGCTTTCCTATGTGGTTTGAAAAGCTTGTAGCGATGTCTGCTAGGTTTACTTCGCCTTTTATGTTGCCGTTGACTATGTCGCTTGTTATCGTGTAGTAGTTTGTTTTTCCTTCGCTATGCGCTGAAATGTCAATGCTTTTGAGTTCATAGGAATCATTTGGAGTATGCATGAGAAGATTCTCAATGGATATATTACCAAACAAATGGTTAAAGTCCGAACCATGTAAATTGGCAAATGCAGACATTGAGACAGATTCTCCCTTATGATTGTCAATAAGGTTTAGCTCTTCTGGGGCAAACCTTTCGATAAGCATTTGTAGTTCGATGTTCTTAGATTGTGCATCGGAATATGCAAAGTCCGAGTTCATCTTAATGTTCTCGTCATTTATAGAAAGTTTTCCAGCCAGTTCTGAAGCTATACTGGTTGCATTGATGCTGATGTTTTGATAATCGTACTGCTTGTATTCAATATGGCTGATTTCGCCTTCTACTTTGCCTGATGGCATGCCTTGCATATTGGCAAGATTAGCTGCAAAGTTAAGGTCTAAAGATGTTGTGCCAAAGTCTTCGTTGTCAGTTAATAATGCGAGGTTTATATTGTCTCCTTTTATGTTTCCTGTCAAGAATTTATCAGAGTCGTAAACTGCATCATAGACAATGTCTCCAGCATTAGTCTTGGCATTTCCATCAGATACGATGCCATTAGCTTTTGAGTATGTAATGCTGCCTGAATAGAATAGATCTCCAATTGCTTCAATCTTTGTTAAGGCGTTTTCACCAATATTAAGCATTGATGCTATATTTGATGAATACTCGCTGTCAATGTATAATTTACTGATATTGGTTTCTGCCTTAAAATTGTTTTTGTCTGTTGGATTATGAAGATTTCCTTTAGCAATTAGCAGAAACTGTTCATCTATGGAAGAAATGCTGAGGTTGTTGATGGATATTTTCTTATCATCGCCTTCAGCACTTATACTAATGCTGATGGGGTCAGTAAAGCTTGATAACTTCTCTGATACGAATGCAATGTCCGAAGGTGTGACAGAGGCTGTAATGTCAGTCTTTGAAAAAGAAAACTCTCCTTTCTCTTTAAACTTCTCATAGCATACGGTTATTGGTGTAGCTTCGAATTGAGAATGAGGTAAAGAAATGCTGAGGTTTTCAACATGAGCTTCCTTTGCGTTTGCTTGTATCTGCAGGCTAGTGTCGTGGATGCTTAGCTTAGAGTTTAGCTCTTTTGCTTGTAGGCGTTTGATTGATGCATTGAGTGAGTCATTGGTTAGGCAATGCACAGTTAAATTCATGCCACAATCTTGCAGGGAAAGATGGTTTGCATCAATTTTGCCAGGACGAGTTGGCTCAGATTTGACATCGTATGTGATGTCAGCATGTCTAATGATAAAAGAACTTAAGCTTAGATTTATTACAGAAGGCTTTTCTTTATCTTTTGATGAAAAGGCATCAATCAGAAACTGATAATTAGGCTCGCTGTCAGGAGTGTCCTTGTAGAGAATTGCTTTGGTGCCAAATAGCTGAGCAGCTCCAATATCTATTTGCCCGGACATTAGGGAAAATAGATCAATACTTGCACTGACTCGAGCCACGCTAAGCATTTTGTCTCCATTTGGTTCATAAACAGTAATGTCATTAACAATGATTCTGTTGAGGAAACCAAGATTGATACTGCCTATTTCAACCTTTGACTTTGTTTGTGAAGATAGAGCATCTGCAGTCCAGCTTGCTAATGCTGTTTGCATAAATGGCAAGCTAAACAATAGGATGATTATGGCATAGATGCCAACAAGCCATCCTATAGTTCGAACTAATATTTTTTCAACGCTTCGTATTTTCACTCAGAGCTCGTAAAAGTAAAGAGAATACGCATGGGCTTTGTCCTTGTAACAAAAGCCTATACATGTTGCACGACTACAGTTTTCTCTTGAAGTCTATCATCTTTATAAGGGTTACTGCGCATTCGTCTCCCTTATTACCCATTTTGCCTCCACAACGATCGAGTGCTTGCTGCATATCGTTAGTAGTGATCAGACCGTAAATGACAGGTTTCTCTTGAGTTGCATTAAGGCGTGCGAGTCCATAAGTAGTACCCTCACAAATGTAATCGAAATGAGGGGTATCACCACGAATGACGCATCCTATGGCAATTACTCCATCGACTTCTGTCTTTGCCATTTGAGTAGCGCCATAAATAAGCTCAAAGCTTCCTGGCACTGTCATTATCTTGATATTCTCATTAGCAACTCCGTTTTTAACAAGTGTGTTGACTGCTCCATCAAGAAGTGCACCTGTTATATTGTTGTTCCATTCGCTAACAACGATACCAACCTTCATTCCTTCTGCTGATGGAACGCTATTTATATCGTAGTCTGATAGATTATGATATTTGCTTGCCATGTTTTCTGATTAATATAATAATGTGTATAATTCAAAAAAGTGAAGAATGAAGAATATGCTTCTTCGTTCTTCACTTATATAAAATCTAGTTTTATTTCAAAATTACTTTGTTGCTCGCTCGATATACTTGTCGATATCCTGGCTTACAGGGCTGCGGAAATACTGCTTCTTAATCTGGTTGTAGATTTCGATAGCCTTGTCATTGTTGCCGATTGATTCGTAAATCTGGCCAGCCTGCAACAAGAATACTGGGCTTACAGCATCATTATTAGCCTTGCTAGCAGCCTTCATGAGAGTCTCAGCGCCTTTCTCGTTCTCGCCCTTTTGAACATAGCAGTTTCCGAGTGCTTCGAGTGCTGATGGAGAAACCATTTGGTCGCCTTGTGCTGAATAATCCTCAAGGTATTTGATAGCTTCATCTGTCTTGCCTGTGTTAGCACAAGCCAAACCTGCATATAGCTTTGCAAGATTAGCAGTCTTTGTTCCTCCAAATTCGTCAATAATCTTGATGAATCCTTTGCTGTTTCCTTCGCCATTGAGAGCCTGCTCCCACTGCTGCTGTGCAAATGCTGTCTGTGCAGAAGCAATAGCTTTTTGTGCCTCAGCTTCGCGTCCAGCCATGTAGTTCTTGTAGAAATAAGTACCTAATACGATAATGATTACTGCTCCAAGAATAGCAGAAATTACTTTCCAGTTCTTCTCAATGAATGCCTCGCCTTTGCTCAACTGAACATCAAGTGCGATTGGCTCATCAGTTTTTGGTTGTGGTTGTTGTTTCTTTGCCATATTATGTTTTTATTTTATTTTCTTTCTCTCAAAATTTATGCAAAAGTAGTGCTTTTTTTGTAAACATTGAAGAAAAACAATAAAAAGTTTCGTGTTCTTTGTGAAAATTGCCCAAAACGCTTGCTTCTTATGAAGTTTTAGATTAATTTTGAAAAACATTACAATGAAATAAGAATGACTAATACCCATGAATAAATATAGAAATAAGAAATTTATAAAATCAATTATTTGTGTTCTCGTGCTTGTTTTGGCTGTGCTTGCTGTGTATGTCAATCGCCCTTGGATTGAAAGAGATATTATGCGAACACAAGTAAAAGTAGAGCAAAGAATAGGCTATGTGCTGCTTGCTGACGGTAATGAAGTGGCTTATTTTAGTAGATATAACGAAGAGGATTCAAGTTTTGTAGGCTTGTCTTTACACAAAGATTCTGCGTTAATTGTTATTGAGTCAGAAGGAGCATGGGTGAATTCTTCTCCATTGTTTCCATCTGCCAATGGGCTTGTACTTGTTGCTGATGAGGCATTCGGAATGCGTGATATTGCAACTAAAGTGACTAAAGATGTGAATCAATTAATATTGTTGAATAACAGTAAATTAAAGTGTGATAAAGATAATGCAGAAGCAAAGTGCAGTGAAATAGATTATTATTTGGTTAGGCATAGTGTTTTTGATAATGAGTATGTTGGTGTGACTAACTATTCCTATAATATAAATGCAGAACTGAATCATTTAAATAGTGTAATTAATTTGTTAGATTCTGTGATTGAGAATAGTAACGAGATTGTCGTAAAGAGTATCAGTGAATATAATGTTCAAATAGATTCTGTTACAATTATTCCTTTTTCTACTAATGAGGGTTGCAAGCTTAAGCCGTGGCTTACATCTGCATATATTTCGTCAGGTCATTTGTCAGTAATAGGATCTGATAGCATTAATTCAATTCCTGATTCTGCTTTGGCTGTCAGTACTCCACTTTTTTTGAAAACAGACTTGAGTGATTATGTTGTTCGTTCTGCATGGTATGTGTCTGAACTAGCAAAACAGCATGCTTGTCCACATGACAGCAGTGCATTGAAATACATTGACTTGTACCGCTATATACCTGAAGATTCTTTGTTCATTGGAGAATGGGTTGATACGCTTGGAAATCGTTATCATGGACAAATGAAAGAGAATGGTGAACCAAACGGTATTGGTGTCATGAAATATGATAATGGAGATTATTATGAGGGGCAGTGGAAATGTGGAGTACGAGATGGAAGAGGCTTTTATGTGACTGTCAATCAGATGATAAAAGCAGGAGAGTGGGGCAATGGGAAATACAAAGGTGAGAGAATGACTTACACAGCTAATCGTGTTTATGGCATTGATATTAGTCGGTATCAGCATGAAATTGGGAAAAAGAAATACACGATTAATTGGGGTGCTTTGCGTATCCGTTCTTTAGGTCCAAGGAACAATGCCAATGTAAATGGAGAAATAGATTTCCCCGTGTCATTTGTTTTCATAAAATCTACTCAAGGCACCAATATAGTTTCTGCTTATTATCAGCAAGATGCACAAGATGCTCGTAAATATGGCAAGCTTGTTGGTGCATATCATTTTTATTCTGCAAAAGCTAATGCAGCTGAGCAAGCAAGGCATTTCCTCAAGAACACTCAAATTCTTGCTCGCGACTTGCCTCCAGTGCTTGATGTTGAACCTTCAGAAAAGGAAATAGAGTCTAATGGTGGTGAGGAGCACATGTTTGATGCTATTCGTACATGGATGGAAATTGTGGAAAGTGCAACAGGAAAGCGACCAATACTCTATGTAAGCCAATCGTTTATTATGAATCATCTTGTTAAAGCTCCTGACATTTGTTTAAAGTATCAAGTGTGGATAGCGCGTTACAATACTTATCGTCCTGAGGTCAAGTTGCTCTTTTGGCAGTTGTGTCCAGATGGAAAAGTTCAAGGCATTCAAGGCGATGTGGATATTAACATCTTTAATGGATACGACTCGCAATTTGAGGAGATGTTCTTCAAATGAGTCGTATAAAAGTTATCAACAGTATAAGTGTTTGTAATATCGAATTGTAAATCAATTAGCTATTGTGGATTTGTAAAAAGTTATCAACACCCATTTCCCTCTATTTGTTAATAACTTTCAAGGGGAATATTCAAGCATTTCTTATTTTATTTGTTAAATTTGCAATCGATAAAGTGATACTTCGACATTATGCCAGAACAGAACAATCAAAATAGAACTTACAGAAGACGCAATTCACGCACTGCCGATGATACTATGCAAATGGATGTAGTAGGTAGGATTCAACCTCAAGCAACAGAGTTTGAGGCTGCTGTCATTGGTGCATGTTTGATAGAGCAAGATGCGTTTTCTACTGTATCTGACTTTTTGAAGCCAGAGTCGTTCTATGATAGTAAGCATCACTACATTTTTGAAGCAATAACCCGTCTTGCAAGCGAGAATAAGCCTGTTGACATTTTGACTGTGACTCAGCAGCTGCAGTCAACAGGTCGTATTGACGATGCTGGTGGACCTGCTTACATAGCAGAACTGAGCCGTAATGTTTTGTCGGCAGCACACCTTGAGTTTCATGCAAGAGTTGTTGCTCAGAAGGCATTGGCAAGAAATATCATTTCATACACTAATGGTATCCAGAAGCTCGCATTTGACGAGTCGCAAGATATTGAAGAATTGATGCAGACGGCAGAGGGACGATTGTTTGAGCTTTCTAAGTCAAATCTTAAGAAAGATTTCACTCAAATCGACCCTGTCATCAAGGATGCTTATGAGATGCTTCATAAGGCTGCTGCCCGTACTGATGGCCTCTCTGGTTTGTCTTCAGGATTTGATTTGCTTGACAAGATGACATCAGGATGGCAAAATTCAGACCTTATCATTATTGCTGCTCGCCCAGCAATGGGTAAGACTGCGTTTGTGCTTTCTATGGCTAAGAATATAGCTATTGATCATAAGGAACCAGTGGCAATGTTCTCATTGGAAATGTCAAATGTGCAGCTTGTCAACCGTCTCATGACTAATGTCTGTGAGATTCCTGGCGAAAAGATTAAGAGTGGTCAGCTTGCCCAGTATGAATGGGCACAGCTTGACTATAAGATAAACGAAATGTATGGAGCCCCTCTGTATGTGGATGATACTCCATCGCTTTCTGTTTTTGAATTGCGAACTAAAGCGAGACGATTGGTGAGGGATTATGGAGTCAAGCTCATTATTATTGACTACCTCCAGCTGATGAATGCATCAGGCATGTCTTATAATTCTCGTCAGGAAGAAGTTAGTACAATTTCTCGCTCGCTCAAGGGATTGGCAAAAGAATTGAACATTCCAATCATAGCACTTTCCCAGCTTAATCGTTCTGTGGAGCAGCGTACAAGCAACAATCCTGAAAATCCAGATAGCAAACGACCACAACTCAGTGACTTGCGTGAATCTGGTGCCATTGAGCAGGATGCGGATATGGTATGCTTCATTCATCGCCCTGAGTATTATAAGATTTATAAAGACCAGTATAACAATGACTTGAAGGGTATTGCTGAAATCATTATTGCAAAGCATCGTAACGGTGCTGTTGGTGATGTTCGTTTAAGATTCAAAAGCGAATTTGCACAGTTTGTCAATCTTGATGATAGTGTTGCTCCTATGCCTACAGATGATGGAACAATCAAGGCATCATCGTCTCGCATGAGCAATTTCAACAATGTGACAGATGATTCGTTTGCAAGTCTTGACGGAAGTTCAATGCCTAGCGAAGCTCCTTTTTAATAGAATATCGGTACGAGAATATATGTGAATAAAAGAATTGAATGTAGATTAAGAAAATGAAAATACTTTTTAAACAATATTATTTTACATCGATTGTAAGAAATTGAATGATGTATTTGTAAGAATTTAGAATGAAATAATGTTCAATTATTATTAGATGT
>JAGHVC010000117.1 GCA_018064505.1 Candidatus Minthosoma caballi
GTCTTTAAGCATCTTTGCACATGCCTTTTTCTCTCCTAGGCCTAATCGGTTGTTGATAGTTGCTACATGCAATGATCTCTTAAATGCAGCCATATCAGGTAAAGCTGCAAGATTTGAAATTCCCAAGTTGGAAGCCAGTACGCTTTGGAAGTAAACTCGAATGAGAGTCATGAAGTCTTCCATTCCGCCCACATTTTCTTTCTCTTTCTTTTTGAATATGTCAAAAAATCCCATATATTAATAATGTTTAATAAGTTTGACTAATGCTAAATGCTTATTTGTTCGTCAGTTCTATGAAAAATTAATATGCATTTCCTTTTTCTTGACGGAAAATAACATTAGTCACAGTCTTTATGATTATCTTTATATCAAGTAAAAAAGTCCAGTTTTCTATATATTCAATATCTTTCTTCACGCGGCCTTCCATTTGGTCAATATAGCGAGTTTCGCCACGGAAACCTGTTACTTGTGCAAGACCTGTTATGCCAGGCTTTGCAAGATGTCTAACCATGAATCGGTTTATTAATTTCGAATATTCCTCTGTGTGCTTGAGCATGTGAGGACGAGGGCCTACGATGGACATGTCACCCTTAAACACATTAATGAATTGAGGGAGCTCATCGATATTCGTTTTGCGCATGAAATCTCCGAATGGGAATTTGCGAGGGTCGTCTTTTGTTGCTTGCAATGTGTCTGCTTGATCGTTCACCTTCATAGAACGGAATTTCATACATTTGAAGATCTTGCCATCTATGCCAGTTCTTTCTTGAAGAAAGAATATAGGTCCTGGTGATTTTATTTTAATCATGATTGCGACAAATATCCATACCCATGGGAATATGAAAATCAACACCAACCCGGAGAAGACAATGTCAAAAACTCTCTTGATAAACTTGTTAAGAGGATTTGATAATGGCTCTTCACGACGCGCAATTACAGGAATGTTCTCAATGAATGAGAAGGCCATGTTTCCTTTGAAAATGTCAATGGCTGGTATGTAATAAAACCTAATCAAATGATTGTCACAGAATTTGCTAACCATATTGATTATGTCTTGCTGCTCTTTTGGAAAGTATCCGTAAATTTCATTGATGTTATTATGTGTTGCTAACCATCCGTATATATCGGACATACCACCAATTTTGCAAGAAGCTATCTCGTCGCATTCGCATTCTCCGTCATAAAAGGTTCCAACAATTTCATATCCATAAGCAGGTGTACTGAAAACTTTATAAAGTTCACAGACAGTTGGCTCATTTCCTATTAATATTATCCTTTTCTGATTTTTGTTCTTGGAACGCACAAACATGAGGAATTTTCGTAAAAAGAATCGTTCTGTGAACAAACACACCATGTATATCAGAACTAAAGATATCAGGAATGTTCTAGGGAAACTTGTGTACGGTCTTATTAAAAGAGTTGTTAAACATACAAACAAGAACATCAACAGACATGTTGCAATAACTCGTTTAGCGATATCCTCACTTTTGACCATTCTCTTTTGAATAATTGATGGGTAAATAGAATAACTGGCCAAAAAACTAATTACGCATGTTGCTAAAAGCGATTGTATGGAGGATATGTTAACAACAAGAGAAGAATCAATCGCTTTTGCTAAAAAATAGTATCCGACCACAACGATTGAAAGCAAAATAATATCTGCTACAAGAATCCCTGCGATAAGCGTCTTTTCTTTTCCCATATATAGATGGTTTATATGTTTTATAATGATGTTTAATTTCTAAATGCAAAGATAGGTGTTTTTTGGATATACAAGAAGAAAAGTGGCTCATTTTATGTTGAAACTTGATTTTTTGAGCTAAAAAGGTTACTTTTTGTTGGTAAACCGGCTAAAATGTATTTAAAACGGAGTGTTTTTGTCGCTATAATTTTATTTAAGTGAAAATAATAACTATCTTTGCAAAAAATTTTATTTTGTATAATTCATATTTTAGTTTTATGTCTCAAAATCCAGAAAAGAATTATCCGAATTATGCTCGCGAAAACTCGCATGAACAGTCAGATTTTGACATTAGGGAGTTGTGGGGGATTTTCTTGGAATACAAGTATTGGTTTCTTGCATCAGTAATCATTTGTATGGCTGCTGCATTTGTGTATTTGAGATACGCAACTCCAAAATACAATATTGCAACAAAAGTTTTAGTGAAAGAGAAGGAAAACAATTATTATCGTTCTTCTTCTTCTATTGGCTCAACTTTCACTAATCTCGGATTGATGAATAATAGTAATGGTTTTGATAATGAGTTGGAGATTATTTCAACTAAAACCATGAATAAAAGAGTAGTCAAAGATTTGAAGTCTTATACTCAATACTTTTTTGTCGGTAAAATTAAAAAACACGAGGTTTATAGTAAGGAATCTCCATATCTTGTTGATATTGAAGCATCCAAATTGGATTCTGTGGAATCGCCAATAAAAGTGTATTTGTCACAACAAGATAATTTGTTCAATATTAGTGTTGAAACAAAGTGTGTTATTACAAATGATGATTTTCAGTCGGAAGTTCTTGAGTTTGAAGATGAAAAGACTGTAAACTCTTTCCCTGTTTCTATAGGGACTCCATATGGAAATATTACAATTGAAAAGAATCCTTTAATTCCTATGGGTAATTTAAAAAAGGATTTCATTGCTATTATAAATCCAGTTGATGCAGTTGCTGTAGATTTTTTGAAAGGAATGACTGTAGAATCTACATCCAAAACAACAACTATAGCTTCTATTGCAATGGATGATAATATTCCTCAGCGAAGTGTTGATTATCTGAATAAGCTTGTAGAAATTTACAATGAAGATGCTAATGAAGATAACAATATAGAAGCAAATCGCACTAGGGATTTTATTGAGGAGCGCTTGGCAGAGATTAGTAAGGATCTTAATATGACCGAAGCTGAGCTTGAAGCATTTAAGCGCAATAGTGGTATAGTTGATTATGAGAGCGACGCAAAGTTGGATGCTAATCAAAGTGTACAATACGAGCAGAAATTAGTCGAGGTCAGCACTCAGCTTAATTTGGTTGAATATCTCAATGATTATGTTAATGATAGGCATAATAATCTTCAGGTGGTTCCTGGTAATATTGGTTTGATTGATAATAATCTCAACTCAATCATTACTAAATATAATGAAGCTGTTCTTGAAAGAAATAGACTTCTTCGTTCTGCTTCAGAAAGTAGCCCAGCAGTTTCTGTTGCAACCAATGAGGCTGAGGGATATCAAACTGCTCTTAAAGCCTCTTTGCAAAGCGCAAAGCGTCAACTTGTTTCTCAGCGTAATGAAATTCAAAGTCATCAAAATAAGTATTTGAGCCGTATTTCTTCTGCTCCTTCTAAGGAAAGAGCATTGGCTGATATTAATCGCCAGCAAGAAGTTAAGGCAGGTCTTTACCTCATGCTTTTGCAGAAACGAGAGGAAAACCTTATTACATTGTCTTCACAAGCTTATAAAGCAAAGCAGATAGAGGAACCTGTAATCACAGGACCTGTATCCCCTAAGCGTGGAATGATATTGCTAATAGGTTTGGTAGCAGGATTGGTTATTCCTTTTGGCTATTATTACATCCGTAATTTCTTCCGTTATCGTATTGCTGACGAAGAAGATTTAGCTACTCTTTCTGAAGTTTCATTATTTGGCACAGTACCATTTGTAAAAGCATTGGCTAAGGGAAATCGTACAATCATATTGAAAGAGAATCGTAATAGTATGATGATGGAAGTATATCGTTCATTGCGTTCTAATCTTCCATTTGTTTTGTCTCCAGGTCAGAATGTTATACTTTTTACATCTTCAACTTCTGGCGAAGGAAAAACTTGTATTGCTTCCAATTTGGGTACAAGTATGGCATTTGCAGGAAAGAAAGTGTTGATTATTGGTCTTGATATTCGCAAGCCTCGTTTGGCGGGTTTGTTTAATCTTTCTGATACAGAAAAGGGTGTTTCTAATTTCCTTACTCGAAATGCAGAAGATTATGAATATTTGGATTCATGTATTCAAAAAACAGATGTCAACGATAATCTTGATGTTCTTCCAGCAGGAACTATTCCTCCAAATCCTGCAGAGTTGCTTGAAAGGGAAAATCTCGGTAATGCTATAGAGTATTTGAAGAGCAAGTATGATTATATCCTTCTTGACACAGCTCCAGTAGGACTTGTGAGTGATACATTGTCTATAGCTAAATATGCAGATGTGGTTATGTATGTTGTAAGGGCGAATTATACATTGAAATCAGCGATGTCATTGATTAATTCACTTAATGCTGAGAACAAATTGCCGAATATGAATTTGATTCTCAATGGCGTTAAGCAAGAATCCTCAAAGAATTCTTATCGCCATTATGGAAGTTATGGCTATGGTAAGAAGGGCTATGGTTATGGCTATGGTTATGGCTATGGCTACGGAGAAGGAAAGAAGTTGGAAGAGGTATAATCTTTTATCATTTAATTATATCTAATATGATTATTGCTGTTGATTTTGACGGTACAATAGTAGAACATAAATATCCTGCAATTGGAGAAGAAAGACCTTTCGCAACTGAGATTCTTAAAATGTTGATCGCAGATAGGCACAAACTAATTCTATGGTCTGTAAGAGAAGGCCAGTTGTTGGAAGATGCAGTTAAATGGTGTGCAGATAGAGGCGTAACATTCTATGCTGTTAATAGCGACTCTTCAGATATGTTTAAAGAGGCAAAGGATAAGAATTTGTCTTGTAAACTCAATGCTGATGTTTTTATTGACGATAGAAATGTTGGTGGACTCCCTGACTGGCCCACTATATATAAGATAATTTCTAAAGGCAGGTCTTATAGCCAGATATTAAGAGCTAAAATTATGGATGAGATAACGGAAGCAGAACCTCCTTCACCTAAGTGGATGTTCTGGAAGTCAAAATAAGTTGATATTAAATTATAATTAATGGATTCTGATAGTTATCCCGCGGCAAACAGCTGCTTTCGTTTTTTGAATAATAAAAGATTAACGGCTTAATGCATAGTAGTTATGGAGTTAATAATTATTTACATGCTTTTGTCGTTAATAGTTTCAGCTTTATGCTCTGTGCTTGAAGCGACAATTCTTTCAACACCAATGTCTTACATTTCTACTCTTGAAACGCAAGGCGTTAATGGGTGGAAAAGACTTAAAGAATACAAAATAAATATAGATCGACCAATATCAGCAATTCTAATAGTTAACACTATTGCGAATACTGTTGGCGCGTCTCTTGTTGGTTCTCAAGCAGCTAGCTATGCTTCGTCCGTGTATCAATTGCCGGAAGACATTAGTGTGTTTATTGGAGCGGTTTCTGGAATTTTCACTTTCTTGATTCTTGTTTTTTCTGAAATTGTTCCAAAAACAATAGGATCCACTTATTGGAGGAAATTAGCTATACCTGCAACAAATATTATTCATGTCCTTGTGATTATGACATATTTGTTGGTAATTCTTTTAGAGCGTATTACTCATGCTGTAGGCTCTGTTTCTACTCAAGAATCTGTAACACGAGATGAAGTTGCAGCTATGGTGACCGTTGGTGCGGAAGAGGGAGTTCTTGAAAAAAAAGAAAATAGAATGATTCAGCACCTGTTAAAGCTGGATAGTATCACTGCTCACGAGATCATGACGCCAAGTGTTGTGGTAACTATGGCAGAAGAAGAAATGACTCTTCGAGATTTTTACAATGATGATGAGTTTAAAAACCATTCTCGAATCCCTGTTTATAAAGGTGACGAAAGTGATTATATAACAGGTTATGTGTTAAGACAAGAGATTCTTGAGCGCTTAGCAGAAGATAAGTTTGATGTAAAACTTGGAGAGTTGGCTCGTCCAATTCTATCTTTTTCTGAAGATGAAGATGTTTCCGACATCTGGGAGAAATTGTTAGAAAAGAAAGAGCATATTTCAATTATTATAGATGAATACGGATGCTTACGAGGCATTGTTACAATGGAAGATGTTATAGAAACTATGCTTGGTTTTGAAATTGTAGATGAGAAGGACGAGGTGGTTGATATGCAAGAACTTGCTAAAGCACAATGGAAACAGATGCAGAAAGAGCAGCATAAATAATACAAGTTGTGGTTTGTTGATTGTGGATAACTATGAATGAGAGTATTTTCGGTCGCCAAGAGTTGTTGTTTGGGAGAGATGGCATGGAATTAGTCGCTTCTAAGAAGGTTATAGTCTTTGGTGTCGGAGGGGTTGGTTCATGGTGTGCAGAGAGTCTTATTCGTTCAGGAGTTGTTAATCTTACTATTGTTGATTCTGATCGAGTAAGTATAACAAATGTGAATCGTCAGTTGATGGCAACCACAAAAACAATTGATTGTGTGAAAGTGGAAGTCTTGAAACAAAGACTTTTAGAAATAAATCCTTCTGCATCAATCAATGCAATTGAAGGTGTTTATAATGTACAAACTAGTGCGAGTTTTCAACTTTCGTCGTATGATTATATTATTGATGCTATAGATTCTTTGAAAGATAAAGCCAATCTCATTCTTGAAGCCACAAAAACTAATGCCATATTTTATTCTTCAATGGGAGCTGCCTTGAAAATGGATCCGTCGAGAATCTCTACAGCAGAGTTCTGGAAGGTTAAAGGTTGCCCTTTAGCTGCAGCTTTAAGAAGGAAGTTCAAACACAATAAAACATTTCCTTCAAAGAAATTCAAGTGTGTATATAGTGATGAATTGTTGCAAAACAAATATAAAAGCACAGAGCATGATGACAGAAAAGCCCAAATAAATGGCTCAATAATGCATGCAACAGCAATTTTTGGCTTGACTCTATCTTCTTTAGTCCTTCAAGATATATACAAAAGCATTCAATAAAATCGAACATCCTCAATTACTTGAGCACCAATAAATTCGTTTAGTTTTCTTGCAAGGCTTCTATGCTCGGCTTGTAGGTTCTGTTTAAGAGCTGGTGACGATAGTTGGATGTTTAGTGTTTGATTCTTAATAAATATATTAGTAGTGTATTTTTGAATGCTTTCACCCATTATCTGTGGCCATGCCTTTATAACCCTATATTGGTTATATGGCGTTTCTATACCTTCTTGTCGCATAAATTGTAGAACGACATCACCTATTTGCTCGGTATTTCTCCTTCTCATAATGTGCATTCAATAATAGAGTGTTGAACAATAACAATACAATTTTTATTCTTCAATATTACCTTTTTCTACATTGAAAATTTTATAATCACCCTTGCATTTAGCAAGAATTTTGTCAAGGTTTTCACGGTTAGTGTCTGTTATGAATATCTGACCAAAAGAGTCATCAGCAACAATACTTACAATTTGCTCTACTCTTGTAGCATCTAATTTGTCAAAAATGTCATCTAATAATAGAAGAGGGGTTGTTCTGCTGCCAGTTCTTTTAAGAAAATCAAACTGAGCAAGCTTGAGAGAAATCATGTATGTTTTGTTTTGTCCTTGTGACCCCTCTCTCTTGATAGGAAAGCCTTCTAAAGTCATTACCAACTCATCTTTATGAATTCCATGAAGAGAGTATCCCATAATTCTGTCTTTTGCTCGGTCCTTTTGTATTATTTCAATCAATGGTCCTCTTTGACAATGGCTGGCATATGTTAATCCAACAGTTTCGTTTCCCTTTGATATTTTATTGTAAAACTGTTGGAATACGGGAATGAACTCATCAATAAACTCCGCTCTCTTCTTGTATATGAACTCTCCATTCTCTGCCATTATTTCTTCAAAAACAGAAAGAATCTCATTGTCAGGCTCTTCTTCGGCCTTTAGCATAGAATTTCTTTGCAGTAAAGCTTTATTATAAGCCATGAGAGCTGCCATGTATTCTGGATCGTATTGCGAAATCACAATATCCATTAACTTTCTGCGCTCTTCGCTTCCACCACTGATTAGGGTGGCGTCATTCGGAGATGCAATAATAAGAGGTAGCAGTCCAATATGTTCTGCAATTCTTTTATATTCTTTTTTGTTCCTTTTTATGTGTTTCTTTTGATGGAGCTTCATTCCGATAGAAATCTCTTCCTCGACGCAATTTAAGTCATACAGCCCCTGTACCATCATCAATTCTTCTCCGTGTCTAATGTTTGCAGAGTCTATAGAACTTGTCAAGCTTTTGGTGAGTGATAGAAAATAAATAGCATCAAGTACATTAGTTTTCCCTTCTCCGTTTTGTCCTATAAAACAGTTAATTTTAGGAGAGAAAACTAATTCGGCTTCTGCGATGTTTCTATAGTTGAGAATATTTAGCTTTTTCAAAATCATGTTACAAAGTTAGAAATTAATAACGAATAAATAAAGACATAAATAGAAAAGTAGATGTACAATTAGTTTTTTTCCTCAAAAAACTTGTAACCTCGCAAATATTTATTACTTTTGCACATAAAATGATTTGCGGTAGTAGCTCAGTTGGCAGAGCGCAAGCTTCCCAAGCTTGAAGTCGCGGGTTCGAGCCCCGTTTACCGCTCCAACTGTGAGAACATACGAGAGCAAGGCTTTTTTGTTTCTTGTATGTTTTTTGGTTTACTAATATCTGTTTAATAAATAATGGTTCCAGAACTATGTTGTTGATGACTTTAATAATAGTAGCTGTTATCTTGACAGGACTCGCTCTTATGTCAACGGAACAGGCTCACCATATAAATAGAGCTGCGGTTGCAATGGTGTGTGGTGTCATAGTGTGGGTTGTTTACCTGCTGAATGGTTCCGATTTCATTGAATTGATGCATTCTAATGAATACGCCACTTTTGTTGCAGAGTCCAACACTGCTACAGATAGTGTTAAGTATTTTGTTGCTGAAAAAATAATTGTAAAGTATATTGGAGAAGCATGCTCTGTTATTCTGTTTCTCATTGCGACAAACACTATTGTTGAAGTTTTGCATAATAACGGTGTGTTTGATTCTCTTGTTGATTGGTTAAGGATGAGAAATAGCCGTGTATTCTTGTGGATTATCTCTTTGTTAACATTTGCTATTTCTGCAAATGTAGACAATCTTACTACAGTTGTTTTGATGATGAGCATTATCTCGCAAATTGTACGCAATCATCATCAGAGAGTTATCTATGCCTGTTCTATAATGATAGCTGCAAGTATGGGCGGATGTTTCACTACTATTGGAGACATGACATCTGTAATGCTATGGGTTCGTGGCGCAATTACACCATCTGCTTACGCTGCAGGGCTCTTCTTGCCGTCGTTTATTGTGATGTGCGTTTTTAACTTGTTGATTTCGCGCAAACTGCATGGTCGAGTTGAAATTTTCTCAATCTTTTCTCGTTATGATGGGGATGATTCCTATTTGGCTCCATGGCAAAAAGTGATACTTCTTGTTCTGGGAATCGCAGGTTTGTGGTTTATCCCTTCCTTCCATTTCATCACAAAACTACCACCATTCTTAGGCTCTCTGTTTGTACTTGCAATAATATGGGCGGTAGAGGGCGTTTTTAACCTGGAGCGAAATGGTAATGTATTGTTGGTTCAACGCCATTATTTCCGTAACACAGAGTTTATTGGCATGAGAATGATTCTATACTTTTTAGGCCTTTCCCTTGCAATTGGAGCATTGACTGAATGCGGAGCTCTTGATTTTGTTGGTAGCTGGCTTGAGAATAGTGTTAACAATGTATATATATATGGAGCAGTTGTAGGCGTGTTATCTAGTGTTATAGATAATGTACCTTTGATGATGACAGGTATGAATATGTTTGCAGTAGATACCCTTGCAAATTCGCAATCAGAGTTTGTAGTAAATGGTATTTATTGGCAGCTACTATCTTTTTGTTGTGCATCTGGAGGTTGCTTGTTGTTTGTGGGCACAATGTGCGGCCAGGCAGTTCTTAGTGTAGAACGAATTAGATTTAATTGGTATATTCGTCATTATTTATGGAGGGCGCTTGTTGCCTGGATAGTAGGTATGGGTGTCTTCTATCTGTCTCATTTGCCAGTCTGCTAATGTTGCTTACAATATAATGAATAGAATCCTTACAATATTAGGACCAACAGCATGTGGTAAAACTTCTTTTGCCGCAAATCTTGCTTATGCTTTAAATGGTGAAATTATTAGTGCAGATAGTCGTCAGGTTTATAGAGGCATGGACATTGGAACAGGTAAGGATTTGGTTGATTACCATGTAAATGGAACAGATATTCCATATCATCTTATAGATATTGTTGATGCAGGCGAACGCTATAGTGTTTATGAGTTTCAGCGTGATTTTTATAATGCGTATAATGATATCATGTCGAGGGGAAAAACTCCAATACTCTGTGGAGGCACAGGCTTGTATATAGAGAGCGTCATTAAAGGATATGAGTTTGATGGCAGGAAGTTCCCCGAGTTTGATTCGTGCATTATTGGATTGGATATAGCAAGAGACATGCGTCGAGAGAAGATATCTCGCAGATTGCGTTCTCGACTCGAAGAAGGTATGGTTGATGAAATAAGAGCGCTTTTAGACAATGGTGTTCCGAGTGAAAGACTGATAAGGTATGGCCTTGAATACAAGTATGTTACTTTGTATGTGTTGGAACAATTGTCTTATGATGAAATGGTGTCTTTGCTTGAGATTGCAATCCATCAGTTTGCAAAGCGTCAGATGACATGGTTCCGTGGCATGGAAGAGAGGCGTGGAATAAAGATAAATTGGATTAGTACAGAGTTGCCATTGGAGCAGCGAATTGATATTGTGAAGGGATTATGGCAGAAGTGAATCGTTGGGGCGTGGTATATAGCCCTCATCTCAGTTTGACATCATCGCATAAGCGCTGGAAGCAGATGCGCAAGTATCTGGATCAAAAAGGTGTGCAGTATGATTTTGTTCAGTCTGAATCAATGAATTCAGTGCCTCGTTTGGTGACAATGTTGTGTGAAAACGAATACCATACAATAGTGATTGTCGGCGGTGATGGCGCTTTGAATGATGCTGTCAATGTCATAATGAAATATCGAAGAAATCTGCCTGATGATTTTGCTTTCGCAGTTATTCCGAATGGAATAGGTAATGATTTTGGCCGTTTTTGGGGGATTACGGTTGATGATTATCGTACTGTGATTGACAGCATTATTTTGCGTAGAGTTCGTAAGATTGATGTTGGCAGATGTGAGTATAATGATAATGGCACAGTCAAAGTATGCTATTTCTTGAATTGTATAAATATTGGTTTAGGTGCCCGACTGGTAAAAACCACAAATGATGCTCTGAGTATTATTGGATCTCGCCGTCTGTCATTAATTCCTGTTTTAATCAGTAAGATTTTCCAAAGAAAACAATTCTGTCTTTCTCTGCATATTGATACAGAACTTGTTGAAGGCAAATATATGTCTGTTTGTATTGGAAATTGTCATGGATATGGGCAAACCCCTAATGCGGTTCCTTACAATGGCATGCTCGATGTTTCTGTCATATCTCGTCCCGAATGGTGGCAGCTTTTTGAAGGCTTCTGGCTTCTAGGTAAAGGTCGTTTCTTGAATTACAAGAATGTACATCCTTTCCGTGCATTGCAGATGTCAGTTACAGATGTAAGTAAAGCATATGTAAGTCTTGATGGAAGAGTGTTGCTAACTAGGCATCCTGAACCGCTTCATATCTCTGTAGAAGAAGAGACTCTGCCATTTATAATACCAATAATTCCAGAATGACAATAAAACCGGAATTTCGCTTATATGGTTGGTTTTTTGTGTAAACTTTCCAATTTGCTACAAAGCAGGTTGACGATTTGATGAATTACGAAAAATACTATCCCATTTTATTTACTTTCTCCAGAGTCTCATTGTCGATGATTTTTATTTTTTTACCATCGATTGCTATAATTTTGTCTTGAGCAAATCCTGACAAAGTTCTGATAGCGTTTGAAGTAGTCATATTAGACATGTTTGCAAGATCTTCACGCGAAAGATAGATTGATAGGGTGGCGCCATCTTCCTCAAGCCCGTAGCAGTCTCGTAAGAAAATCAAAGATTCTGCCAATCTTCCTCTAATATGCTTTTGTGTGAGATTCACTGTGCGTTGCTCTGCATTACCTAAAGCTACAGATAATCTTTGGATAAAGAACAAGCCAAATTTGTGGTTGTTCATAATCCATTTGTCTACAATTTCGATAGGTATGAGGCAAACTGTGCTGTTTTCGAAAGCTGCTGCTGATGTGAGATAGTTTTGGTTTGCAAAATATGCACGGAAGCCAAAGAAGTCCACAGGCTTAACAACGCGCATAATTTGTGTCTTTCCTCCAATGCCATCTTTGTAAATTTTCACTTTGCCATTGACAAGGCAATGAAACATCTGCGGTACTTCACCTTCACGGTAGAGCACATCATTCTTTTTGAACAATTGGACAGAGATACACTCTTTCATCTCCTGTCTTTGCTCCTCTGTCAAGAGTGCGGCAAAGTCACTGAGTGAATCAAGCGCTTCGTTCAAAATAGCAGTTAGTTTCTTTTTGTTTGCCATAAGTGTAAGCTTTCTCAAAATGCACTGCAAAGTTACACACTTGTTTTGTATTTTACAAAATATCAAGCCTGTTTTTCTGCTTTTTAGCATATTTTCCCACATGAAGAGCAAGGGCTGTTAATTTTTTTTGTAAAAAAAACACTTAAACTTTGTGTGTGCAAAAAAAAAACACTAAATTTGAATGAAAATACTTTACTAACTGAGTGAATAATCAAGAAAAATCTAAATAACAAACCTTAAAATACAACTATGAGTTATTTGCGTTTTGACAAAACCCTGATGACAAATTTGCAGGAGTCGCTTCCAAAGGAGATACTTCGTACAAATAAGTCAGGTGCGTATTCATGCTCGTCAATTGTAGACTGCAATACGCGTAAATACCACGGTTTATTGGTTGTACCTGTACCAGAGCTTGACGATGAGAATCATGTTCTTCTCTCTTCTCTTGACGAAACTGTGATCCAGCACGGAGCGCAGTTCAATCTGGGTTTGCATAAATATGCAGGAGATGTGTATAGTCCTAATGGTCATAAGTACATCCGAGAGTGCAACTGGGAAAAACTCCCTACGACAATTTACCGTGTTGGTGGTGTTATCCTCAAGAAAGAAAAAGTGTTCCAGCATTTCGAGAACAGAATCCTCATTCGTTACACTCTTCTCGATGCACATTCTGTGACTACACTTCGTTTGCGTCCATTCCTCGCTTTCCGAAGCGTTGGCGTTTGTACTCATGAAAACGCAGGAGCAAGTCGTGATTATCAGAATGTTGATAATGGTATCTCTACATGCATGTATCCAGGCTATCCAAACCTTTACATGCAGCTCAACAAGAAAAACGAATTTGTTTTTGAACCAAACTGGTATCGCGGCATTGAGTATCAAAAGGAACAGGAGCTTGGCTATGATTTTAGCGAAGACTTGTATGTGCCTGGTTACTTCGAATTCAACATCAAGAAAGGTGAAAGCGTTGTCTTTGCAGCTGGTGTTAGCGAATTGAAGAGCAATCAGTTGAAGAAAATATTTGATTACGAGTACGAAGTGCATGTGCCTCGCACAGGCTTCCAGTCTTGCCTCGTAAATGCTGCTCACCAGTTCCACTATGAAAAAGATGGTGAGAATTACATTATCGCTGGCTACCCTTGGTTCAAGTGCCGTGCTCGTGATATGTTTGTTGCTCTGCCAGGTCTCACTCTTGCAATTGATGAGAATGAGTATTATGAGAAGGCAATGAAGACTGCTGAGAAAGCTATTTATGATTTCATAGAAGGTAAACAATCGAATATTAAGATGTATGAAATCGAAAAACCAGATGTTCTTCTCTGGGCTGTTTGGTGTATTCAGCAGTATTCTCGGCTTGTTTCTGCAGAAGAGGCAACAAAGAAATACGGAAAAATAGTTGATGCCATTGTTGATTTCATCAAGAAAGGAAGACACAACAACCTCTTCCTACACGAAAATGGCCTTCTTTACACAAATGGTCGTGAGCATGCCGTTACATGGATGAACAGTGAGGTCAATGGATATCCAGTTGTTCCTCGTTCAGGATACATTGTTGAAATAAACGCACTTTGGTATAATGCTTTGATGTTCAATGCAGAGATGCTTATGTCTTGTGGACGCGGCAACGAAGCGGCAGAGTACACAAAGCTTGCAGAAACTACTGGTGCTTCATTCAAGTCAACATTCCTAAATGAACATGGTTATCTTCTTGATTATATAGACGATGGATTCATCTCTTGGAGTGTTCGTCCAAATATGCTTATTGCATCTTCTCTTGAGTATAGCCCATTGAGCATACCAGAGCGCAAGCGTATATTTGATATTTGTACAAAGGAACTTCTTACCCCAAAGGGTATCCGTTCTCTCTCTCCAAAGTCAGGTGGCTACAATCCAATCTATCAAGGAGGACAAGCTCAGCGTGATGCTGCTTATCATCAGGGTACTGTGTGGCCATGGCTTTCAGGTTTCTATCTTGAGACATGCATGAAGGTGTACAAGCGTTCTGGTCTTTCATGGATTGATCGTTGCTTTGTGGGTCTCGAAGAAGAGATGAACTACCATTGCATTGGCACCCTTCCAGAGCTCTTCGATGGCAACCCACCATTCCACGGCCGTGGTGCACTTTCTTTCGCAATGAATGTGGCTGCTGTGCTCCGTGTGAACAAGGTTCTCAGCAAATTCTATAACTATTAATATAAGGAGGACAAAAAGAATATGAAAGTTTTAATGTTTGGATGGGAGTTCCCACCTAAGATTTACGGCGGCCTCGCTGTTGCTTCCTACGGCATCACCAAGGGAATGGTAGAGGGTCAGCCTGATGCTGACATCACTTTCTGCCTCCCTAAGCCATGTGGCGAAGAGGAAAAGTTCCTTCGCATCATTGGCATGAATCAGGTGCCAATTGTATATCGTGACCATAACTATGATTTCGTAAAGTCGCGTGTGCCTGATTACATGTCTCCAGAGGATTACTACCGTTGGCGTGACAATATCTATGCAGACTTCTCTTATATGAATGTAAATGAGATGGGATGCATGGAATTTGCTGGTGGTTATCCTGGAAATCTTCATGACGAGATTAACAACTTCTCCATCATAGCAGGTGTTTTAGCTCGTTCGGAGCAGTTTGATATTATTCATGCTCACGACTGGCTCACATACCCTGCAGGTGTGCACGCAAAGATGGTGAGTGGCAAGCCACTCTGTATCCATGTTCATGCTACAGACTTTGACCGTTCTCGTGGTAAGGTAAACCCAACAGTTTACTCTATAGAGAAGAATGGTATGGATCATGCAGACTGCATAATGTGCGTGTCTGAGCTTACTCGTCAGACCGTTATTAAGGAATATCATCAGGATCCTCGCAAGTGTTTCGCAATGCACAATGCGGTATATCCTCTTCCACAGGATTATCTTGATATCCCTCGCAAGAATCATGGCAAAGAAAAGGTAGTTACTTTCCTTGGCCGTATCACAATGCAGAAAGGACCAGAATATTTCGTTGAAGCTGCAGACCTCGTACTCAAGCGTACAAACAATGTTCGTTTTTGCTTTGCAGGTTCTGGCGATATGTATGAAGCGATGGTTGATCTTGCTGCTGCAAAAGGAATTGCGGATAAATTCCACTTCCCTGGATTCCAACGAGGCAAGCAGGTATATGAATGCTACAAAGATTCTGATGTGTTCGTAATGCCTTCTGTATCAGAACCATTCGGCATTGCTCCTCTTGAGGCTATGCAGTGTGGTACTCCATGCATCATCTCTAAGCAATCAGGTTGTGGTGAAATTCTTGACAAGGTAATAAAGGTTGACTATTGGGACATTCACGCAATGGCTGATGCAATCTATTCTTTGTGTAACAATGAAGGTCTTCACACATATCTTGCCGAAGAGGGGCTCAAGGAGGTTGATGCTATCACTTGGGTAAATGTAAGCTTGCGTATTCGTCGTTTGTATGATGAATGTATCTACAATGGCGGATTCATGAATAAGACATGGGAAGAGTGTGAAGCTATCCGTGTTGACATAGACCCTATGAAGGGAAGATGATTGTGAATAAAAACGAATATTATTTGAATAAGGAATTCCAATCACACATATTTATTTAATAGTTAATTTATAATCCATAACAAAGATATGAAACAGATTTGTCTCTATTTTGAGATTCACCAAATCATACATCTCAAGCGCTACCGTTTCTTTGATATAGGTCGCGACCACTATTACTACGACGATTACGAGAATGAACGCTCAATTAACTACATTGCTGAGAACAGCTATGTTCCTGCACTCCAGACTCTCATTCAGATGGCACGCGAGAATGATAATTTCAAGGTTGCTCTCTCGCTTTCTGGTGTTGGTATTGAACAGCTTGAAATGCATGCTCCTCAGGTGGTTGACCTTCTAGTTGAACTCAATTCGACAGGTAAGGTAGAATGGCTTTGCGAGCCTTATAGCCATGGCCTTGCTTCTCTCGGAAATGAAGAAAGCTTCGTTGACGAATGCAAGCGTATGTCTGCAAAGATTAAGGAACTTTTCGGCCAGACTCCAAAGGTGTTCCGCAACTCATCACTCATCTATAGCGATGATATCGGTGCTCAGGTTGCAGCAATGGGCTTCAAGGGTATGCTTACAGAAGGAGCAAAGCACATTCTCGGATGGAAGTCTCCTCACTTCGTGTATAACAATGCAATTAATCCAAATCTCAAGCTTCTCCTTCGCGACTATAAACTTTCTGACGATATTTCTCTTCGTTTTAATAACCCAGAATGGAGCGAGTACCCACTCATGGCAGACAAGTACATGGATTGGATTGCTTCACTCCCACAGGAAGAGAATGTTATCAACATCTTCATGGAGCTTTGTGCTCTTGGCATCTTCCAGCCACTTAGCTCAAACATCCTTGAGTTCCTGAAGGCATTACCAAAGTGTGCTGCAGAGCGTGGCATTACTTTTGCAACTCCAAGCGAGGTTATCAAGCAGAATGAGTCAGTTGGTGCAATCGAGATTCCATACAACATCTCATGGGTTGACGAAGAACGCGACACATCTTGCTGGCTTGGCAACGGTATGCAGCGTGAGGCATTCAATAAGCTCTATTCGGTAGCAGATCGTGTACGCATAGCAACAGATCGTCGCATCAAGCAGGATTGGGATTACCTGCAGGCGTCAAACAACTTCCGTTTCATGACTACAAAGCAGGCTTCAGTTGGCCTTAATCGTGGTATCTATGATGGTCCATACGATGCATTCACAAACTATATGAATATCCTCGGTGACTTTATCAGCCGCGTTAATTCTCTCTATCCAATGGATGTTGATAATGAGGAGCTTAACTCTCTCCTTACTACTATCAAGAATCAAGGAGAGGAAATCGAAGCTAAGGATAAGGAAATTGAGAAACTCCGCAAGAAGTTGGAGAAGTACAACCCAACAGAAGTTGCAGAGCCAAAGAAAGCTCCAGCAAAGAAAGCTGCTGCTCCAAAGAAGGCTTCTGCTAAGACTGCAGTGCCAGCCGCAGCAAAGGAAGAGACTTCAGCAAAAAAAGCTCCGGCAAAAAAGGCTGCAAAGAAGTAATGGGCAGTTGAGCTTTTTGGTACAATAGTAAAGAGTGGATTTAGCAGAATTGCTGAGTCCACTTTTTTAGTTATTTCTTTTTAGCTAAGCAGAAAAATTCTTGAAAAGTTTGGCGTGTTATGGATTTTTTGTATTTTTGCATTACATTAGGTTAATGTGTTCCTGATGCATTGGATAAATTGCAACATTCAGCATTCGCAACCTCAGTTTCTGTGGTTTATGGAATCTGGTGTTTTAAGTGTTTAAGGAATGTATCTGTAATCGTTTTGTTTTGTAATTATAACTGTACAAAACAACAGAATAACAAATTAACAAAACAGCGGTAGAGTAGAACATATTAGTCATTGTACAAAATGCTTTGTTTGCAAGGAAACTTGAAATACAATTATTAATAAGAATAACAAAAACAGATTTGAAATATGGAAATGAAAAGCTGGTATGAGTGCAAGGTGAAGATAGAGGTGATGGCAGAAGGTGGAGCCATGAAGGAAGAACCAAAGGTGTGCCTTGTTGATGCACTTAATTTCACAGAAGCAGAGGCAAGAGTAATTGAGGAAATGACTCCATACACAAGCGGAAAGCTTGATGTCACTGATATTAAGAGAGCTAAGTATGCTGAGATGTTTACAAGCGATTCGGAGAATGCCGATAAGTGGTATAAGGTGAAGTGCATCTTCATTACACTTGACGAAAAGACTCAAACAGAAAAGAGAACTGCTGTCAATATGCTTGTTCAGGCTGAAGACTTCCATGCTGCTGTTGCAAACTTCGACAAGGGAATGAGAGGCTCGATGATGGACTATCAGATTGGACTTGTTCAAGAGACAAGCATTTTTGATGTGTTCCCTTATGTTGTATCTTCGTCAGCTCCAGTTGTAAAACCAGAATACGAGGCTTAAAAAAACTTAAGAAAGATGATTGCAGAGAGGTTGAAAGAAGTCAATGATACTATACGAGATGGCGTGAAGCTTGTTGCAGTCTCTAAGTATCATCCTGTGAATGAGTTGCAAGAGGCTTATGATGCAGGGCAGAGAGTCTTCGGCGAGAGTCATGTTCAAGAACTCGTTGCCAAGAACGAGCTGCTTCCTAAAGATATTGAGTGGCACTTTATAGGTCACTTGCAGACAAACAAAGTGAAGTACATGGCTCCCTTTGTGAGTCTCATTCATTCTGTTGATTCCATGAAACTGTTGAAAGAGATTGACAAACAGGCACAAAAAGCAGGAAGGGTGATTGATTGTCTGATGCAGCTACATATTGCTGATGAAGAAACTAAGTTCGGCTTCACTCCAAATGAATTGAAAGCACTTCTTTCTGCAAATGATTGGCGTGAACTCAAGGGAATAAGAATCGTTGGCATAATGGCAATGGCAACAAACACTGATAATGACGAACAGATTGGTCGTGAGTTTGAAAGCGTTAAGATTCTATTCGATGAACTTAAAAGCTCTGTATTTGCCAATGAAGATTCGTTTAAAGAGATTTCCATGGGAATGAGTGGCGATTATCAGATTGCTATGCAACATGGAAGCACGCTTGTAAGAGTAGGAAGCATGATCTTCGGAGAACGAGACTACAGTAAACCATTTACGATGAACTGATGGGGAGATGAGAAACTAACTAACTGTAAACCAAACGCATGAATTATATTAACACAAACAATACAAACCAACTAACCCCTATATACTAGATTATGATTACATACGAACAAAAAAGAGATGTGGCCCGAGAGATTTGCCGCAACTATGGCATTACGCTTAGTGTGGAGGCACTCAAAGCTTTCGCAAATATTTTGATGCCAATGAAAGTGCTGAAAGGTCGTGAGCTTGTCTCTGAGGGTGATGTGTGTAAGAATATCTTTTATGTGGAGCGCGGTTTAGTCCTTCAGTATTACAAGAAGAACAATGTCACAGTGACCGAGCATATTTCTCATGAGGGAGATATGGTGATATGCATCGAAAGCTATTTCTTGCAAGAGCCTTCAAAGATTATTGCAACAATGATAGAGCCAGGATTAGTCTATGCTATTCCTCGTGATACTTTGCAAATGCTTGCAAGTCAGTCTTTTGAATTCTGTAAATTAATATTTGCAATTGATGAGCGTTCGCTCATCATATCACAAAGAAAAGCAGACATTCTTCGTTTCGAAACAGCAAAAGAGCGCTATGTTCGTACTCTGAAAGAGAACCCCGAAATAATCCGTCGCGCTCCGCTTCATCATGTGGCTTCCTTCTTGCAGATGACCCCTGAAACCCTCAGTCGTGTGAGAGCTCAGGTAAGTGAAGAAGAAGGGGATTTGTGATATCGGGGGTTAATTCACTTGATTTATAGGCTCTCCATCAAGGAAAGCATTCACATTTTCAGTACAAATATTTATCAGTCGCTGCCTTGCTTCGCGAGTTGCCCATGCAATATGCGGAGTGAGGAAGCAATTTTTTGCTGTCAGCAGTGGGTTGTCAGCAGGTGCAGGCTCTGTTGTCAGCACATCAGCACCATATGCAGAAATCACCCCATTGTTTAGAGCATTAGCCATAGCTTCGTCATCCACAAGAAGACCTCTTCCAGTATTGATAACAATAGCAGAAGATTTCATTGTATCGAGTCGAGCAGCATTGACCAAGTGCTTAGTGTTCTCTGTGAGTGGGCAATGCAAGCTCACTATGTCGCACTGGCTGAAGATAGTGTCAATGTCTGCTTTCTTTATACCGTATGGCAGTGCTTCCTCATCTTTAGATGTGAGCGCAAATACTTGAAGACCAAATCCATGAGCAATCCTTGCAGTAGCCATTCCTGTGTTGCCAAGTCCGATGATTCCCATCTTCTTTCCCGAGAGTTCAAATAGGTTGTGGTCAAGGTAGCAGAAGTCCTCACTTGCGCTCCACTTTCCCTTGCGATTTTCCCTTGCATAGTAATCAACCCTTCCCACAATGTTTAGAAGATGGCAGAATACCATCTGAGCCACGCTCTCAGTGCTGTAAGCAGGTATGTTAGTCACCACGATGTTTTGGCGGCTTGCCACATTGAGATTCACCACATTATATCCAGTCGCCAGCACTCCGATATACTGCAATCGGGGTAGCATATTAAGCACCTCAGCATCAAGCACAACCTTGTTTGTCAGCACAATCTCTGCCCCCTTGCATCTGCTCACAACATCCTCTGGCGATGTGCGATCATATATATCAACATCAGCCACTTTTTCCAATTCATCCCATGACAATTCGCCCTGGTCCACTGTATATGCGTCAAGAATAACTATCTTCATTTTTCGTTCATGCTTATTTTAGTGCAAATGTAAGATAAATTCCTTACACCACATTAGTGATTCTTCTTTTTTTTACTAACTTTGCATGAATTTAGCAAAAAGAATTGGACAAATGGCGAAACAACCACGAAATATCTCTAACGACTCAGACTCTACCTACAGCCATGTGCTCAAATACACGGGGCTGTTTGGTGGCGTTCAGGGGTTGACCATGCTTGTTTCGCTTGTTCGTAACAAGATTTCCTCCGAGCTGCTTGGCCCTTCGGGATTGGCGTTAGTGAGTCTTTTCAACAATGTGATAAGGCTCTCCAATCAGGCATCCAATCTCGGCATATCCTTCAGTGCGGTCAAGAGTGTTGCCGAATTGTCTGAGCAAGCAGACTCTTACAAACAAGCAGAGATTGTCAGCACCGTAAGGCTATGGAGCGTTGTGACAGGGCTTGCCGGAATGCTTTTCATGCTTGCTCTGTGCAATGTCATAAGCTACCTCACTTTTGAGACATCCCAGTTTTCATGGGTCATTGCAGCCCTCAGTCCCGTAGTGGCAATGATGGCAGTGCAGACTGGCGAGATAGCCATTCTAAAAGGCTTGAAGAAACTTAAGAGCGTAGCACTCGTGTCCGTATTCGGAGCCATATTCGTTCTTGCAGTATGTGCGCCGATGTATTTCGTATGGGGAGTCAATGGCATCGTTCCTGCTCTCATTGCCAGCAACATAGCCTACATGATTGTAACTCTCTATTTCAGCAATCGAGCTATGCCATGGAGCATCAGTTTTTTCAGCAAAGATAGCTATGTCAACGGCTTTCCTATAATTAAGCTGGGAGTGGGCTACATCATTGCGGGCATCTTCGGCGAAGGTGCTGAGTATGCCATTCGCAATCTCATCTTGCACTACGGCATCCTTGCCGATGTGGGGCTATACAACAGCGGCTACATGCTTGCAGTCACCTATGCTGGCATGGTATTTGTGGCTATAGAAGCCGATTTCTTCCCTCGTCTTTCTGCTGCCAATAATAGTGCCGTTAAATCCAATGCAATTGTAAATCAGCAAATTGAAGTATGCCTACTGCTCATTGCTCCTACGCTCATAGCCTTTGTGATAGCAATGCCATACATCCTTCCGTTGCTCTTTGCCGCCAAATTCACAGGAGCAGTTCCGATGGCAATATGCGCTATGGGCTACATGTTCTTCAAGGCTCTCACGCTCCCTGCAGCCTACTTGCCGTTAGCCAAGGGCGACTCCAAAGTATATATGCTCACCGAGCTCATATATGATGTGTTCATTGCCATCGCCATACCCCAGGCTTATCGTCTTTGGGGGCTTGAAGGCACAGGATGGGCGCTCACCATTGCAGGAGCATTTGACTTCTTCATGATTCACATAGCCTACCGTCACCTATATGGCTTCCGATTCGATTTGTCCAAGTCGGGCATTTATCTCGCGCAAGGCGCTCTCTTAGCCATTGCCATATACACCTCTTTCCTTGCAAACATCTGCATCAAATGGGTAGTTGGCATAGCAGTCTTTTTAGTCTCGCTTTTCGTGACATTCCATATTCTGAAGAAAAAAGCCGATGTGATGAATATGCTTTCAAGCAAGTTCCGAAAGAAATGAAAAAGATAACCGTCCTCACAGCAGTTTACAATGCCGAGAAATACCTTCGTCAGTGCCTAGATTCTCTTCAGAATCAGACATTGGCCGATTGTGAGTTCATCTGCATTGACGATTGCTCCACTGACCGTTCTCTCGACATTCTCAAGGAATATGCTTCTCGTGACGACCGCTTCATCGTTCTTCAGCAACAGAGTAATCAAGGCCAGGCCATGGCTCGCAACGAAGCCTTGAAGCATGCCACAGGAGAGTACACCGCTATGCTCGATGCCGACGACTGGCTTGCCCCCGACACCCTGCAGAAAGCCTATTCCATACTTCAGTCCACAGGAGCCGACACTGCCGTCCTTCGTTTGATAAAGTGCTATGAAAATGGTGAGATGGAAGAATATCACATCCAGAGCGACAAGACCCAGTGGAGTGGGGAAGAGGCCTTCATGCTTTCCCTCGATTGGTCGCTCCATGGTCTGTATGTTGTTCGTACTAGCATCCACCAGCAGTATCCGTTCGATACAGCCTGCAAGCTCTATTCCGACGACAACACCACTCGTACGCACTATCTCCATAGCAACAAAGTCATCCTCACCGATGCTCAGTATTTCTATCGTCAGCACAGTGAGTCAATGACCACAGCATGCACTATCCGTCGCTTCGACTACATGCTTGCCAACCTCTCCATGCGCCATACCCTCATCTCCGAGATAGCTTGTGGCAGCATCACCAATGCCGACTATGTGCTTAGTCTCTATGAACATCACCGATGGCTCAATGTCGTTGGCTGCTACTGGTACTACTACCAGCACAAGCGCCAGTTCACCTCGTCCGAACAAGCAGAGATCCGTTCTATATTCACTCGCATCCTTCCCACCATCGACTCAAGTCTGATACCTTATTCTCTGAAGCTCAAGCTCGGCTACTATCCCTTCAAGAGCTATGCCCTTTTCTCTTTCACCGAGAACATCTACTTCGCTCTTCGCAAGCTCCTTGGCAGGCAATAGGCACAAAAAAGAAATGAAAAGACTATCTACTTTCGTAGCCTAATCTTTTCATTTCTTAATCAATTAATCTACTAATTACTTAATATCTTAATCTTTTAATATCTTAATCTTTAAATTACTTTCTCTTCATTGCTGCGTAGCGGTTCATGAACTTATCAACACGACCTGCTGTGTCGACGAGCTTAGCCTTACCAGTGTAGAATGGGTGAGAAGTAGAAGAGATTTCAATCTTGATTACAGGATACTCCTGACCTTCAAAGATCTCAGTATCGTTGCTCTTTGCAGTAGAGCGAGAGAGGAACATATCGCCGTTTGACATATCCTTGAAGATAACTGTGCGGTAGTTCTCTGGGTGGATTCCTTTTTTCATTTTTACTTTTATTGTTATTTACAGTTCAATAATTATTGCTGGGAACAATAGGTTAATAATCTCGAAGCCTTCCATTAGAAAAGCGGTGCAAATTTACGACTTTTTATCAAACAGACAAAACAAAACATACGATTTTTCCTCTCTCTCGCGAAAAAATGCACTTTTTAGTTATTTTTTATAGGCAGTTGTCCTTTGTTTCCGAAAAATTGATGTAACTTTGTATCGTGAAAGGGGCACTATGCAGTGTCCCGCAGACACAAGCAAATATATTACACATATTTTTATTATATAATAAAATCAAATTACAATTATGGTATCTTACAAAGATCTTGGTCTCGTAAATACTCGCGAGATGTTCAAG
>JAGHVC010000183.1 GCA_018064505.1 Candidatus Minthosoma caballi
TTTTAACACATTTCTAACATGGGCGCTGCTTTGGCAGGTTGAATACATCCTGTACTTCCTTCATAGCTTCGTCTGTCATTCCATCTGGCTCTGATCCCATGGATCTTGCACACATGTAGATGTTAGCAGCCTTGCAGAGCACATCTGTCTGGTCGAAAGCATCCATGATGTCTTGTCCAACAGCTACTGTGCCATGCTTCTCCCAAAGCACAACATCGTGAGTCTTTATCTGTTCGAGAGTTGCCTCTGCAAGCTCTACCGATCCTGGCAAGCCGTAAGGCACGATGCCGATGCCCAGAGGCGCAAATGCAAGTGTCTCAGGAATCATTGACCAAAGCACGCGAGTCATCTCGTCTCCCTTAAGGAAACGCTGAATGTGAGACATTGCCACGAGTTCAATAGGATGAGTGTGAAGCGTTGCCTTGTAGCATGAACCAGTTTCGAGCAAGTAGTTCTGCAATGCGAGGTGAGAAGGAAGCTCGCTGGTTGGCATCACAGGTTCGTCAGCAATGATTTCATAGCTTGCGCAATCATCGCAGATGCGAACAATTGATCCGTTCTGCATTGGATACTTTGCCAAATCACGCATGCGCTTGCCAGTGCCTTTGCAGTAGAAGTACTTACCTTTGAGTTGTGGAAGCACCATGCCAATCTGCTTCACGGAGGCGATAGCTGGCATTGCCTTGCACTCATCGTCCATAAACTCTGTTACATTCACAGTGATGTTGCCACCATTTCTTTCAGCCCAGCCTTTCTGCCAGAGATAGCCGGTTACCTCTGCTATTTCATTTACCACCGCCTCAAGTCCAGGGCGGCCTTCAAGTATTGATTTCATAAATATTTGTTTTTAATAATTGTCTCCGTAACGCTCCTTTGTTATCGCATCGAGCGACTTGCCACGAGTGTTAGGCATGCCAATAAGACCTACGATGAGAGAGATAGCAAGGAGGACTATCATACAATATGCTGCAATGGTGAAACCTTCTCCATTCTCACCATAGATGATGGTGAAGATGATTCCCCAAAGGGCTGACAATCCACGCACTATAAAGAACATCAACCCCTGAGCACCAGCGCGGAACTTAGCCGGGAATAGCTCTGAGCCCCACAAAGCATAGAATATCTGCACGGACAAACCACTGTTGAGACCCCACAAGATAACAAATGCCCATAGTGTTCCGATGCCATTGACACCTACTGTCACTATCAGCAACCATGTGCTAAGCGCAAAAATAAGACCAAGAACATAGACCAGCTTGTGGCTTATTTTGTCAATGAGATGTGAGATGCCGAAAGTTACAATAACCACGATTCCCCACTGCACGCAGTTCATCATGTTGGAATATTCGTTGCTCACGCCACCCGCAGTCTCACAAATGCGTGGAGAGAAGAATCCCATCACACTTGCCACAAGGTTCCATGTAAGATAGATAGATGCAAGGAATGCGACGGTCTTCACAGCAACCTTGTTGGAAAACAATACAGAGAATGCTTTGATGAGTCCCGTGTCATCTCCCTTTGCCTTTGTATCAGCCTTACTTGCCTCAAACTCAGCGCTTTCCTCAAGCTGGCGCTGAAGGAGCCACGCTATGAAAGCTATGACGAACAAAGTGAAGAAAACCACGCGTGAAGAGAATACATTGAGTGCAGCCTCATTGCTACCATCAACGCCAAACAAACCAGCCACCGACTCAACAACACCAAAGAGGTATCCACCTGGTGCGAAGAGCATGCCCATCAGCAAAATGATAGCAGGACCAACAGCCCATGACATCTGAGAAATACAAATGTTGCGGCCACGGTTATGCACCTCCGAACTTTCTGAAATATAAGTCCATGACGCTGGCACACCTACGCCTACAGAAATACCTGTAACAAGGAAGCCAGCAAGGAGCATTGGGAAGTTAATAGACAACATGATGAGCAACACGCCCAGCATGTAGATCAACAAGTTGTAAGTAAATATGAACTTACGGCCATATTTATCTGCAAGCACTCCACCAATGATAGCGCCGATGGCAGCGCCAAGCGCATTGGCACTCAGGGCGTTAATCCATCCAAGATGAATCTCAGAAAGGTCAAGATATCCCTTCCATAGCGTAATGCCGCTACCGCCTGCCACAATAGCACCAGCATCAAGATAATTATTGAGAGACACCGCAAGAGTGCTCTTCAAACTGCCTTTTGCCATTTTTTATTTTTTTATTCTTTACTAATTACCCACAAAGTAACCCCCTGCCCCCTCCCTCCTGACGGGAAGAGGCAGGGGGGATTTTTATCTCTTGAGCGTCACCTCCTGCTCATACTTCTGGCATTCCTTGATGTAGTCAAGACCAACAGGAACATCATTGCGGAGGCAGAACTCGTCATAAACAGCATTCCAAGGCATTGCCTTATGCTCTTCAATAGTAGCAAGCTTCTCAAACATTTGCCCAGCATTCTCCATCTCACTGATGCTAGCAACTGGCTCGAGAAGGGCACGGCACATGCACTTCTGTGCAGCACGAGAACCAATAACATATGCACCAACACGGTTGAGAGTGCCATCGAAATAGTCAAGACCATAGTGCACACGGTCAATAGCGCCAGCACGAACGATTTCATAGAAGAGCTCTGTAGTGAGGTCGTCCATAATTGTAACATGGTCAGAATCCCAACGCACAGGACGAGAGACATGTAGCATAAGCTCTGGAACGAAGAGAAGGAGTGAAGACACCTTGTCGCCAATTGACTCTGTTGGGTGGAAGTGACCTGTGTCGAGAGTCACCATAACATTGTTCTTCGAGCAATATGCATTATAGAAATCATTAGAGCCAACTGTCATTGACTCAAGGCCGATGCCAAACACCTTTGATTCAAGGCAAGGCTTCTCCCACTCATACTTTGTGGCAAGAATCTCGTCAAGGCTTTCCTTGAGCTGAGCACGGTATTGCATACGATTGACAGTCACATCCTTGCTTCCATCATGAATCCAAAGATTGATGATACAAGGATCCTGCTGATACTCACCCATGTCATTTGCAATCTTGCGGCAACGCTTCATGTGCTCAACCCAGAACTCACGAATCTCTTTGTTAGGATTAGAGATTGTGAGATTTCCCGAGAGAGGGTGAGAAAAGTTCGTTGAGTTGAAATCAAGTTTTGTATTGTTTTCCTTAGCCCACTGCATCCATCCTGTAAACATCTCTGTAGAGCACTCGTTACGGTCAATGATTTTGCCGTTGAATTCACCATAAATCTCATGAAGATTAAGACGATGAGTGCCAGGAATGAGGCTCTTAGCCTTGAGGATATCTGCACGAAGCTCATCAATATTGCGTGCTGCACCTGGATAGTCTCCAGTTGACTGTATGCCGCCAGACATTGCGCCTGCCTTTGGTTCGAAGCCATGCACATCGTCTGCCTGCCAGCAGTGCATGCTAAGATGGAAGTTCTGAAGTTGCTCGATTACTTTCTCCGTATCGATGCCAAGTTCTGCATAACGAGCTTTGGCTACTTGGTAAGCCTGCTCTACAAGTTCTGATTTCATAAAAAGCTTCCCCCTTTGCCCCTTCCTTTCTGGACGGGGAGTAGAATGATTTGTGGGGGCGTATTCTACTTATGGTTAGTTAATCGTTCATATTTCTCGTATGCCTCATTCCACACCTTAGTGTCCTGCGGCATGTATGTGTTCAGATCGATGCTTTCTGCAATGATGCTGCGCATTTCAAACATATCGTTCACAAGTCCTGCAGCCTTTGCCTGAAGCATAATGTTGCCTATGGCAGTGCCCTCAACAGGACCAGTCACTACAGGAATGCCGATGCTGTTTGCCGTCATCTGCATGAGGTAAGCATTGCGTGAACCACCTCCAATGACATGAAGCTTCTCAATTGGGAACGGAGCCATATCTTTAAGATATCCAAGCACTTGGCGATAGCGCATCGCAAGGCTCTCAAAGATGCAGCGAGCCATCTCCTTGTAGGTAGGAGGCACTGGTTGTCCAGTTCGTTCACAGTATGACTTGATAGCCTCAACCATCGAAGCAGGATTAGCAAACTCAGGAGCATCAGGATAGATGAAGCTCTGGAATGCAGGAGCTTCCATAGCATCCTTGCACAACTGAGCAATGTCTGGAGCATCTGTCCATTCCTTTCGGCAACGCTCCAGCAACCACATACCGCAGATATTCTTGAGGAATCGGGTTGTACCTTCTATGCCACCTTCATTGGTGAAGTTATACTCAAAACTCTTGTCAGTGATGATTGCATCTTTTGTCTCAATACCAAGCAACGACCATGTGCCGCATGAAAGATAGGCAAACTTCTCGTTCTGAGCAGGAACAGCCGCAACAGCAGCACCAGTGTCATGGCCAGCAACAGCCACCACAGGAACAGCGCCAAGCCCTGTCATCTTCTGCACCTCTGGAGTGAGCACTCCAACCACATCGCTTGGATTCACATATCTGCCAAACTGTTCCTCTGTCAATCCTATCACATCAATGAGTTCTTTGTCAATTCTCTTAGTGCGAGGATCAAGCATCTGGCTTGTTGACAGAATCGTGTATTCGCACACAGCCTCGCCTGTCAGCATATAAGTGAGTGCATCAGGCACGAAAAGAATCTTGTCCGCAGCCATAAGAGCAGAGTCATGATTCTTTGCAAGCGTTGCAAGCTGGAAGAGCGAATTGAACTGCATGAATTGGATGCCAGTTTTCTCATACACCTTTTCCTTAGGCACGAGCTTAAAGTACTCCTCCATAGCGTTGTCTGTGTGAGGGTCGCGATAGCAGTAAGGATTGCGTAACACTCCCCCATCACTGCCAATAAACACAAAATCCACGCCCCAAGTGTCGATGCCAATAGACTTTATCTCAAGTCCTTCATCAGCAACCACTTTCAAGCCGCGAATTATCTCACTGAACAGTGCATAGATGTCCCAGAAGAAGTGTCCTCCAGTCTGTATTATATTGTTAGGGAAACGAGTCAGTTCCCTCTGCACCAGCTTACCATCAACTATGGAGCCAAGAATAGTTCTTCCACTCGTTGCCCCTAAATCGACAGCAAAGAAATTAGATGTAGCCATAATTATATAATGTATAATAAGAAAGTGAATAATGGCAATAGCTCGAGGTTCACGCCCTAATTATTCATTATTCACTTTCTCTTATTCATTAATTACTTTACTTCTTAATCTTGTAGATATAGAATGTTCTTGCAGGAACAGTCACGCTCTGCGAAGGAGCAGAAACAGTGACGCTGCTTGTCTGAGGAACAATCTTATTTGGCTCGTCAAGAGTGTTCTCTGCTGTGAGGTTATCACTGTGCATGCTGATGAGCTGCGCCTCATGGCTGCCCTTCATGCCCTTGAGATTAAGAGTCACATCCTGTGCCTTGTCACCAGTATTGATAACCTTAACAATCACCTCGTTAGTATTCTTATCAAGCACAGCCGAAGCAAAAAGTCCGTCCTGATCGTCATTTCCTGCTACAGGCTTGCCATTCATAGTGAGAGTGAGCATGTTAGTACCCTTATTCATAGAGTAAAGCTGCTGTACATAATATGAGCAAGAGTTGAATGAGCGAAGGTTGTCATACCAGATTGCATCTGGACGCCACTGCCAGCCCTCAACATGAGCGAAGAGAGGTGCGTAAGTTGCCATCTCAACAACATCTGCGTTGCGCTCAAGGTCTGTCATGAATGCAGCCTCCATGAGTGCAGCATTGAAGTGGTTCCACTTCTTGCCGCGTCCGTGGCAAGCATACTCGCCTGCGAACACCTTAGGAGCCTTCTTAGAACGGTCATAGTTATCATAGCGGTTACCGCTCTTGAGGAACCACTCCTCATTGCGGTAGAAGTGCTCATCATAGAGGTCGCATCCAAGTTCCTTCATACGAGGCTGAAGACGATCAAAGTTCTCACCCTCAGAGTCAGGGCCAGTTGTACCAATGAGCTTGATTTCTGGGTGCACCTTGCGGATAGCCTCAACGAAAATCTTCAAGCGCTTTGTGAATGCAGGGTTGTCCTTGTAGTCCCACTGCTCGTTGCCAACGCCAAGATACTTAAGGTTGAATGGCTCTGGGTGACCCATGTCTGCACGAAGCTTAGCCCACTGATTTGTTGCAGGATCACCGTTAGCAAACTCAATGAGATCAATGCAATCATCAATATAAGGCTGCAACTGATCAAGTGGCACATGCACATGCTCCTCATCCTTGATTTCATTCTGATACTGACAGCTCAGACCTACGCTAAGCACAGGAAGTGGCTCTGCGCCAATCTGCTCAGAGAGACGGAAATACTCGTAGAAACCGAGTCCGTATGACTGATAGTAATCAGGGAAATAACGATGAGTGAATGTATAGTGCCAGCGGTTCTCGTTCAAAGGACGATTCTCAACAGGGCCTACAGAATTCTTCCACTGATAGCGAGAAGCGAGGTCTGTACCCTCAACGATACATCCGCCAGGGAAACGGAACACGCCTGGATGCATCTGCTCGAGAGCCTCAGCAAGATCCTTACGCATACCATTTTCATCACCCCTATAAACATCTACAGGGAAGAGCGAAACATGCTCAACATCGGTAGTAACCTTGCTGTCACCCCACACGCGGAGGTGAGCCTTAGCATTTGTTTTATTTGCCTTAATCCTTGCTGTGTATTTCTTCCACTCCTTACCAGATATCTCAACACCTGCGTTGCCAATCTTCTGATCATCACCCATTGTAGCATTGTCAACAAGGTCAATCCAGAGCTTTGAGCTACCGCCTTCTGGGCAACGAGCCCACACAGAGAACTGATACTCAGCACCTTGCTTTACGCCAATACCAAAGAAACCAGAGTTCTCAATCATTGTGTGCTTGTGAGCGTGGCCAGAAGGAGCCATTCTCACATAGTGAGGATTCTTATTGAAAGGGCCATCATTCTTCAACGACACCTGGCCAGAGATAGACCATCCTGCATAGTGGTTAGGGAATTCAAAAGAGCGGTTCATCACCAACTCAGCATAGAGTCCGCCATCAGCAGCATAGTTGATGTCTTCAAAGAAAATACCATACATTGTTTTAGGGATAGCGCCACCCACCTTTGTGGTGTTCACATCAAATGTGTGTGTCTGCGCCGACATGCCTGCAGAGACTGCAAGAGCAGCAAGCATTAGATTAAGTTTTTTCATCATAAAAGTTAGGTCTATTATTTTTAGTTAGAATATTCCGAGGTTACCGTCAATACGGTTAGTTGTATGCAAAGGTAAATAAAATTTCCAATAAATAAAAAAATATCGCAACAAAAACTTATCACGCCCCACATTCTTCCATTTTCAGAATCGGCATGTGTCGTCGGCCAGCTAAAGGGAAACAATCGTAAAGATAGAGAAAGGAAGCACACCAGAGTGTGCCTCCCATATTCTTACCATTCGAACATTGGATCCAAGGAAGACCAATCAGATTCATCATCGCGCGACTTTGCCTCCATCACCATCAAGGCTATAAAAATGAATGTTTTCACAAAGAAAAAGTTTGCTGATTTAAAGCTAATATTTTTCATGTTGTTTTTCGTGTTTTATTAATTGCTAGTATTTTTCCGTAGAATCTAAAAACATGCAAATATACATATTTTTCTCGAAACATTATGCATGTTTTTCCACACACCCCCTAATTTTCTTCAAAAAAACAACTTTTTCCCCTACACTACCAAATTATTGTCATTTAAAAAGGAAACAACATTAATTTCAATCCACCATATATTATTGTATAAAATGGGTTCGGCACAACATGCCGAACCCAATTCCATTAAATATACTAATTCACAATCGAGATTAGCGCATGAGGAAAAGCACCAGAAGAGTGCTTTTTTATCTTATCTCCTTGCGAACGCTGCCATCGCTCATGCGAATGATGTTGATACCCTTTACAGGAGAAGTAACAAGCACACCTGCCGAATTGTAACGATGCAATTCTGTCGCAGCTTCGTTCTTCTCATTTGGTGTTGCAATAGCATCTGCCTCATCGCCAATTGAAATTCTAAATCGAGCATTAGCCCCTTCCGACTTCTTCTTGAGGAAGAATGCGCGGAATGGCTTGAGAGTAAGCTTCTTAGTCGCATGAACGAACTCATCTTTGCTTATTCCATACACATCGTAGTCCTTGAGAACAGGATCCTTAGTTACATCCTCAATCACTTGATTCTTGAAGCTCTGAGCAGTGTACCAGCCATCCACACCCGAAGGCTGGATGTTGAATCCATCAGCAGTTACAGCAATGTTGCTGCCATAAAGAGTTGTGCTGCCCAAGCTCTGGTTGCGATACATGATTACCTTGCCAGCAGCTACCGTACCTTCAGTCACTCGGGTGAACGACATTTCTTCGCCTTCCACAGAAGAGAGAACATAGATCTCAGGCGAACCTGCGTATGTTACATCAAGCTCGAATGGAAGTGCCATTGTTGCCCACTCTGTTGTGAGATCACGAGTATAGGAAGCACCGTAAGGGTTAGCAGAGTCAAAGCTCTTTGCCACAGTATTTATATTAACAGGCGAACGGAAATCGTAGCCATCAGTAAGAGCAATTCGCCATGCGCTATTATCATTCTTCACAAGGTTGCGAGCATCGTAAGCAGAACCCACATTTGTGCCATCCTTATAGATGAGCAAGCAGTTAGGGTTAGCACTTGCAAAGGCATTTTCAGTCTTGCCTGTGTAGCCTGTAATATCGATTACGGTTGCTGTTTCATCTGCCAATGCAGCTGCAATAGATGGATCCTCATGACCAGCACCAGCAATGTAGTAATCTGCAATCTCCACATCAGAGCCATCGCTACTGATGAGAGTTATGCTTGAAACATTAGCCGTCTGTCCCCAACCCACCTTGATAGAGTTCAAATGGAAATACTGGTATTCAGAAAGATTGACTACTGCCTCTCCACTTGCAAGTGTAGGATTCAACTCTGGGCAAGTTCCCTCTGCAGGACGATTGTAGAGCACACGAAGTGAACCGCCATTTCCTTTGATAATCATCTTTGAGTAAGCAGACAAGTCAGCATACTCATTCCATGCCACATTGCCAATAAGACCAGCGCCAAACACCTCTGCACCATTCGTCGCATCTTCGTCCAAACGGATGTTATTTCCTGTAATCTCCGTAGTCTTATCACCTACTGTGTAAACCTGAATGTTGTCAAAATACAATGTTCCCAGATAATCACCATAATTGATAAGAATGCGGTCAGCGCCTTCGCCTTCAACAACACCCTTTACAGTCACTGTCTGCCATTCTGTTGTTACAGGAATTGAAGGGAAATTGCCACAACCAACATAGCCTTCCGATTTTTGGATTGCAGCACCAATAGTACCGGCAACAGATCCCTTCACATTAAGTTTCAAAGTGTATTCTACACCATCTGCATAACTGTTTGGTATATTAAACTGTCCATCCCATGGATTTTTCTTCTCAGATATGACAATGTTGTATGAGCCATCGTTATTGTTTGTTATGGCTCCATTGCCCCAACCACCAAGATTATTTGGTTTGTTGAAGACATAATCAATTGTGCTATCATGTTTGTACATCTTCACATCAGCAAGGCTTGTACCCTTTACTCCTGCACGAGCAACAACCTCGCTCACATTCATCTCCATTTTGTCGATTGTAAACCAGTACTTACCAGTCTTATCAGTATCCTCTTTACCCCAATCTACAACAGTGTTCAGGCGAATTTCACCAACTGTACAGCCAGGATAATTCTCCAAATAATCAGCAAAGATTGTCTGGAAATCGAATGTCTTGCTTTCAGCAGAAGTGAAGCGTGTACCCTTTGCCTCTGTACCAATAATATAATTTTGGTCACCATCCTTTATGATATTGCCAGAAGCATCCTTCAGCTGAACATCAAGACGATAGCCGATAGTGCTTCCTTCGCCAAGGTTGACTGTGAAGTCTGCGCACTTAACAAGTAGAGTACCTGCAAAATCATTGAACACAAAAGAAGAATAGCTTGGTGCATAGAAGCAATAGTGTCCGTTGTTTTCATTAAATGCCGCATTACCCACAATTGTTGCTGTTGTGCTGTGAGGAATCACCTCTGGCAACACACTTGGAGTACCCTTTGGCAGACGGTCGCCGCAAGCATAATCATAGTACCAATCGAAACAAGTCTTACTGCATGCCTCGCTTGCATCAGCATATCCAGCAGCCTTCATGGCATCAGTAAATGCAGGTTTCACAGTGCCATCCTTCAGATACGCATCCATATCCACATATGTTGTAGTTCCCTGCAAAGTCCAACTGATATTAGGGTGCTTATCCACCAAATGCTTGAATCTCATGCCCCAACCCACATTCTGCGTGTTCTTGTATGCTACGTTTGGAGCAGGGCTGTTAGTTGTCGCTGTAGCCCATGTACCGAAGTTTCCCTCAGTGTATTGAGTGTGCAACTCATTCCAGTGACCAGCACCCTCTTTCATAGGGCTCCAGTCAACCTCAGTAATCACGATAGGCTTCTTATCCACAGGCACCTGAGCCTCAAAAGTTGAGATGAAGTTTGCCTCTGACTGGTTAGCATCCCAACCGCCATACCAACCTGGATAGTTATGAACAGCATAGCCAAAGTTATTGTCGCTGATTGGCTTGGTATTATAGTTTGTGTAATTCGCCTGATAGCTTGTGCCAGGCAGGAGCAAGATACCAGTGAAGCCATTCTGGCGAATCTTGTTCACGATTGGCTGGAAATAATCAGCCAGATTACCACTCATGCGTACTGGCTCATTGCCAAGCTCAAGCATAATCTGACCTGCATGAGACTTCACATAGTCGTTGCTTGACACGATGTCCCATACTGTCAGCAGATACTGATTATAAGCATCGCCTACTGTCACATCCTCTGGGAACACGCCAGGAGGGCGAATGATGACATAGAGTCCATGACCAAGAGCATCCTTAACGATTGGGATGTATAGCGACTGCAAATAAGCTCTCAGACGGTCAGCAGAGAAGCGGCTGATGTCATTCTCGCCTCCACCATTGGTAGCCGTTTTGTCTGGATCATTTGTCCATGCAGGGTCGAGGTGCAAACGGAATAGGTTGCAATAAGTCCCCTTAGCAGGATTAGCGATAGCCTGAAAAACCTTTGTGAAATACTGTTTACAATATGTCACAGCATTAGGATCGCTATAAGACAGTGGCCATTGAGAACCATTTCTCCAACGCCCTCCATTGAAATAATCATTCGGAGTGTCCATCACACCATGCAGTGTGACTGGGCGCCCCTCTGGGTCAACAAACTCCTTGCCACTAACCTTCAAGTCCGGTATAGCACCAAAGTAATCTTTTACTTGGGCATTTGCAAGCATTGGCATCACAGACAATGCACAGATTGCAAACACTTGTTTAAGTATATTTCTTTTCATCTTTTCATCATTTTAGACTAAATAACATCACAACGATAGGAGAACTCACAAACATGGAATCAAATTAGTCAAACTCCACATCCTCATAGTCCGAAATACTCTGCAATGACACTCCTGCGTTTCCCTCACTAGAGATAATGCTGCCAGTCAAAATGCATGAACTATCAAGCTCAATAGCCATAGATATTGGTTTCTTGTAAACCTTCTTCATAAGTAATAATATGTTTTTTATATGTTTTAAGAATATTTTATGCTTGTCTTATTATACTTTCGAACACATATACCACAAATTGCACAAATCAATATACATTGCCCAAGCATGGCACACCCAAGTGATAACAAAATCCCTAATTCTTCATTGTACCAGCAGAGCTGATATTTCACAGGAATCAAAAAAACATGCAAATATACATATTTTTCTGAAAACAATATGTGCATTTTTCCACACGCCCCCTAATTTTCTTCAAAAAAACAACTTTTCCCCTACACTACCAAACAATTGTCATTTAAAAAGCGAAAAACGGAATGCAGCCATGCGAGGCTGCATTCCGTTGAGTATAGAGTTTGTTAGGTTCGTTCTTCATTTCTCTTCCAAAAAAAGATTTCCACACTTCATTATATCTATTGTTCGCAGAAATCGCCATTCCTAAGCAATTAGTATCAAGTACGGAATCATCAAGGATGCTGACTCATTGATGATGTGCTGAGATTTATTTAAGCGTTTCCATGAATTCATCCATTGTAACAACATTAAACATGGGGAAAGGCGAATCTTTAACAACATCAAAATGAGAGTCCTCGCTCACTATATAGTCCGCTCCACATGCAAATGCACAATCAACAAATTTATTATCATCCTTATCGTTCACAATAAGTTGCAATCTGAACTGAGGGTTTACATATCGAACATTCCAACTATTCATCAACAAAAGAACAACATTTTCCGCGATGTGCGGTGTAGTCAATCTCTCAAGTATCTCTTGGTATTCATCTAAAATATCATTAGAGACACACAATACGAAACGCTTTCCAAGAAAAGCATCCCATATAGGTCTGTACGGACTTCTCTTTGAAATCATTTGTACAAGACAATTGGTGTCTATCACTACCAATCGTTCTGTCATCATTTATATGATGTTCTAAAATGCGAAGAACGCAAATCATTCAACAATTTATCATTCCACGCACCAGAATCCCACAGTTCATCCATGTCTTCGTCAATCATCTTGGCATAAAACACAGCTAACTGTTCTTTAAGTTGTTCCAAAGATTGCTCTGTTTTGATATGTGAAGCCATATTCAAAACATGCATCTGCGCTTGATTAAAACTTACCGCTTGCATTATGTATCAAATTCAAAAATATCATTTTCACTTGCAAAGTAACAACTTTATTTTCAAACATCCAAACAATTGTCATTTAAAAAGCGAAAAACGGAATGCTGCCATGCGAGGCTGCATTCCGTTGAGTATAGAGTTTGTTAGGCTGTTACTATCAGCAAGATTATTTCCACATAAACAAACATCGAGGGACAAAAGTTGCGTGCATTACAGACCCATTGATGATGCATTATGCTATTGCTACGCCTGTATTCTTGATGTCCTCATACAAAGGAGATGGATGACATTCTTCTATAAGTACAGGTTCGATAAGGTCAGAAATCTTCCTGCTTGCTGTCCATAATTCTGGAACATTTGAGAACCAGTCACCATTCATCTCAGGTACAACAACGGCAACATCAATGTCGCTATCTGCATGCTGCGTGCCTTTGCTGTATGAACCATAAAGATAAACAGCTACCGGTTTGTACTTTTCATAAATAGCATCCCTGAATTGCTTAACCAATTCTATAGCAGACTCTCTATCCATAACTTTAGATTCTTTGTATTATCAATAATTTCCCTACACTTAGATTCTGACAATGCTGACAGCAAGGCTTCCTTATATTCAGGATAACGAGCCTCTATATTAAGTGGCGTCATCTGGTCTATGAACAATTGCTGCTCTTCTGTAATCAATTCACTCAAACCACTTCCGTTCACCAATCTAACAAGATTATGTACAGAATTAAGCATCAAGGATGCTGCCACATTGATGGTAATCACAATTATTGCTTGCCATGCCAGTTTTCCCATAATTTTCCGCTATTGCAAGGACATTTCATGTTGCCACGCTTTACCCATAAATCATGAATCTGAGAAAACTTCGACAAATCTTTTTGATA
>JAGHVC010000019.1 GCA_018064505.1 Candidatus Minthosoma caballi
TTCTTATTCAACATGAGAAAAAATCTACAAAGATTGATGGTGGCAATTGCTGCCATGATGATTTGTCTTGGCGCAAGCGCTATTGACAAAGTCGTCAAGAAGACAGCCATGGTTGGAGAAATCACATCCATGGAAGAACTTCAGTCTTCAAGATTCTTGCTTCAGAATGCAGATGGACAACTTCTCTGCACTCCTGACGGCTGGGACATCAAGGTTGCTTCTGTTACTGATTTTATCAGTGCGAACAACCATGGTGGCTACTATGAACTTGAAGCGTTGGATGATAACTGGTTGATCCCAGTTTATGATGGTACAGGCAGCCGCCGTACTTTCTGGGCTGGTAACCAGTATGTAAATTCACAGCCTGCTGGTGGTAATGTTATCTTCGGCTTGGATGGTGTAAATGCTCAGCATGGCCAGGATATGGCTAATGGTGCAGTTTGGACTATCACTTACACTGCAGGTAGCGGCTTCGCTTTCCATTGTGTAGGTCGTGATGTTTACATCGGCTATGATAATGCTGCTGCTCGTCCAGTAGAGGGCATTGTTTACTGGAAGGCTTTCAAGAGCATTGAAGCTGCTTATGATGAGGCAGAGGTAAATGCTGCAAAGGCTGCTGTTTTGGCAGAGGCTAAGAACTCTGATGTTTTGGCTGCTATCAATGCAGCTGAGGACATTGACGCATTGGCTGCTGCTATCAATGCTGCTATTGATGATATCGATGCAAGCAAGGCTGCTCTTTCTGCAGAAGGACTTGACGCTGCTGGCACAGAGGTTGCTGAGCTTGTAGTTGCTAAGTATAATGCTGGTGAGTACAAGAATGCTAATGAGGTTAAGGCTGCTATGGCTGCTGCTTACAAGTCGCAGACTACAGCTGGTGCTAATATGACAGGTGCAATCATCAACCCAAGCTTCGAGTATGGCAGTATTGAGGGCTGGGTTTCTGAGAATTGTGGTGCTCTTGCTCTCAACTTTAATTTCGGTGCACGCACTGGTGACAAGTTCGTTGAAAGATGGACTCAAGCTCCAGGCAAGCTTACTGATGGTAAGTTCACTCAGGAAATCACAGGTCTTCCAAATGGTGAGTACAAGCTCACTGCTGAGCTCCAGAACTTGGAGCAGGGCAATGGTGATGCTGCTGGTAAGGGCTTCTTCATTATTGCTAATGATGATGCTACTGAGGCTACTGAAAAGGGTGGTACTGTTGCTGTAACAACTAAGGTTGAGGATGGTACACTCGTTGTTGGTGTTAAGCTTGAAGGCTGCACAGGTAACTGGATTTGTTTTGACAACTTCCAGCTTACACTTGTTGAGCCAGAGGCTGTAGTTGAACCAATCGAAATTACTCCAGCACTCGCATTTGATGGCGAAGAAGCTGCTCTTAATACTAAGACTGCTGTTTCTGTTGAAGCTGCTTCTTCTATTGTTGTTAACTTCGAGAATGGTGCTGCTATTCAGACTGCAAATTATGAAATCTATGAGTTGAAAGAGGTTGTTGGTGATGAGTCTTCTACTTGGGAGCCTGCTGAATTGGTTGCTAAGGGTGAGCTTTCAATCAACTCTAAGGGCTATGCTGAGTTCGAAAAGACTATTTACTTCAATCAGGGCAAGAAGTTCCAGCTCACAGTTGTTGCTATGAACGGTGAGACTGAGCTTGCTAAGGAAGTATTCGAATTCAATGGTTCTTATGTACTCGAGCCAATCGTTGCTGGTGAGTTCCTCATCCAGAATGTTGAGACAGGTCTCTTCCTCGGTGCTGCTAACTCTTGGGGCACTCAGGCTTCTGTAATGAAGCATGGTGACATTTGGACAGTTGCAACTCTTGAAGATGGCAAGTACACTCTTAAGGGCGTTGTTTCTAACGGTGGTGGCAAGGATTACCTCAATGGTACATACTGCGACGGCGTTGCTACAGGCTTCACAGCTGTAGAGGCTGAGGGTGGTTATGCTCTCACAATTGATGGCACAAACTACTTCACTGTAGATGCTACTGCTAATCCAATTATTCCTAATACTAATATTTGTAATCTTTCTGCTACAGAAATCAATGCAGCTTCTACTTGGAAGTTCGTTGCAAAGGATGATGCTATTGCTGCTCTCGCTAAGGCATCTGTTGAGACTCCAATGGACGCAACATTCATGATTATTGACAACAACTTCGGTCGTAACAATACTCAGTCAGCTGCATGGGTAAAGAAGGGCTATGACACAGAAGATGCAGCTGCAAACTGCAACATCTCTGGTGGTTCTAACGATCTCCGTTGCGCTGAGTCTTGGCGTTCTGCTAATGGCTTCAACATCTCTCAGACTGTTGAAAACCTCCCTAACGGTTGGTACACTCTTGACGCTCAGGCTGTACTTAACAACTATGACGGTGTAGAGGTTGGTCTTCCTGTTGTTTATGCAAACAAGGCTACAACAGCATTTACTAATATGACAGAGGGTGAGAACAATATGACACAAGTTGCTACTTCATTCATGAATGGTCTTTATAAGGTTGAGAACATTCTTGTAGAGGTAACAGACGGCACTCTTACTGTTGGTGTTAAGTCTCCACTCACTGCTATTTGGGCACTTTGGGATAACTTCGAACTTACTTACTATGGTGCAGAGAAGCCAGTTCCTGCTGTTGAGCTTGGTGCTCCTGCATTTGACATCGCTGATGGTTCTAAGGTTTCTTCTCTCGAATGGGAAGGCATCACAGTATCGTTCCCTGACAACAATTTTGAGCAGGCATTCAAGGCTGATGAGGCTTTTGAAAATGGTGCAGTTATGCTTATTGGTACTGACGCTTCTCTCTATGAGGAAGGCGTTGAGGAGCCAATTGAAACTGAGAGTTTCGCAATGGTTTCTGAGCCTGACATGACTAATCTCTTCGCAAACGCTGACATTGAGGCTGGTAAGTCATATAAGGTTGTTATTCCTGCAGGTGGTCTCAGACTCGTTAACATGATGGAATTCATGGGCGACTTTGAGCCTTGCACTCTCTGGTCAACTGCTGAGGAAATCACTTTGTCATTCGAGACTAAGGCTATCATTTCTGAGACTGCTGAACTCACAAAGGATATGTTCTGCGAGTGGGATAACTTCGAGGCTAATGCTAATGTAGTAAACACTGGTGTTGGTGATTATGTACTTGGTGCTTCTACAGGTCTTCCTTATGGTGATGGTAGCGTATTCGGTAACAAATATGCTGACCTCTCAGAGTATTCTGTTCTCGCTCTTACAGTAACAGAAGGTGCTCCACGCTTGTTGCTTAACCGTCCTGGTATGGGTGGTGACCAGCCAGGTTACATCGAAATTAAGGCTGCAACTGATAAGTATGTTCTCAGCGTTGAGGATAATGTATGGAAGATTGACCTTGCACAGATTACTGCTGATGCTGGTTATGCTCACTTGAACTGTATCAAGGGTGCTAACTGGGCTAACACTACAATTACAGAAATGACTCTCATCAAGTCTGTTGAGGAGCCAGATCCTGACTATAGCATCACTGCTAACCTCATTGCTGAGGGCGAGGATGATGTTACACTCATCGAAGGTCGCGACGCATCTGTAGAGGGTGCTAAGACTGGTATCGCAGTTTCATTCGCTGACAATGCTGCTCTCATCAAGAATGCAACATACTCTATCACAGAGGTTGCTCCAGTTGAGGGTAAGGCTATCGCTTCTGGTGCTTTGTCAATCAACACTATTGCAGCAGCAGAGTTCGATGCTCCTATCACATTCGCTTCTGGCGTACAGTATGAGCTCGTAGTTAAGGCTTGGAAGTCTGAGGAAATCCTTGACGAGAACCTTAGTGTTATTGAGCCTGACTTCACTGCTACTTACACTATCAACGGTGCTACTGACATCGAGATCGCTCTTGGTGAGCCACAGTTCAACATCTTCTCTGACGGCGAAATCGACGCTGCTTCTTGGGAAGGTATCGAAATCTCATTCCCTGACAACAACCTCGCTGAGGCTGCTTGGAGCAATGAGTTCGAGATGAAGGATGTTGCCGTTTCTGCTATCGCTAAGCTCTACTCGAAGACTGGCACAGACGAGACTGCAACTATTGCATTCGACGGTGAGGACATCGCTGCTGCTAAGATCTTTGCTCAGACTACTCTTGCTCCTGCTACTGCTTACACATTCGAGATTGAGGCTGGTGCTCTCAAGATTGAAAAGATCGTTGCTGGTGCAGAGGCTGACGATGTAGTTGAAATCTGGAAGAACGAAGAGGCTATTACTCTCAGCTTCTCTACACTTGAGGCTCCAGAGCCACTTGAGGCTGAGGTTGCTGTTAATGGCACTGAGCTTAAGATTACATTCGCTGAGGGTACTGACCTCGGTGACAACTATGACGCTGAACTTAAGATTACTGTTGTAAATGCTGCTGGCGAAGTTGTTGCAACTGAGACTGAGCATGTTACTGACAACACTACAGGCGGATTCTTCGATCCACTCAACCTTGTTATTGTAACTCTCGACAAGGAGCTTGCTGCTGGTGAGTACTCAGTAGTTATCCCTGCAGGATTCTATATCGTAAATGGTGGTGCTAACAATGCTGAGTTGACTTACAGCTTCAAGGTTGAAGAGCCAGAGCCAGAACTCGCTGAGACAGCTCTCACTAAGAATATGTTCTGCACATGGGATAGCTATGAGGCAAATGGTAATATTACTGCAAAGGGCGTAGGTGCTTACGACCTCGGTGTTTCTACTGGTCTTCCTTATGGTGACGGTAGTGTTCTTGGTCAGAACTATGCTGATCTCACTGGTTGCTCAATGCTTGCACTCACAGTTACAGAAGGCACTCCACGCTTGTTGTTCAACCGTCAGAGCCTTGATGGTTCTTCATCAGACTTCCTTGAGGTTAAAGAAGCTACAAGTGAGTATGTTGTTAAGGTTGAAGAGGGTGTATGGTACATCAACATCGCTAAGATTACAGAAGACAAGGGTTATGCTCACTTGAACTGTATCAAGGGTGCTAACTGGGCTAACACAACAATTACTGAAATGACTCTCCTCGGTACACAGGAGGCTATCGACGCTGTAGGTATCAAGAATGTACAGACTACAGTTAAGGCTAACGGTAAGTACATTGAGAACGGTAAGGTTGTTATCGTACGCAACGGTGTTAAGTACAACACTAACGGTGTGATCGTTAAGTAATTTGACTTTCGATTAAATCGATAAATATTAGTGGCAGTCATCCTAAGTGGTGACTGCCACTTTTAGTAAAACGAATGAATCTCACGAATAAAAAAGATTCGTGTTATTAGTGAGATTCGTGTTCGTTATTATAAAAATCATTGTGTTCATCTACTTATATTTGCGGGTACGGAAAAAGATGACTCTAAACGATTTTCTCTCAGAGTGGAATAACCACGAAAATACAGTCAAGGTTCGCACATCGGGCTCTACAGGCATTCCGAAAGAAATGCTTGTGGAAAAGGAGCGTATGCTTGCTTCTGCAAAGGCTACTTGTGACTTCTTGGGATTGAAAGAAGGAGATACTGCTTTGCTATGCATGCCACTTGATTACATTGCTGGCAAGATGATGGTTGTGAGAAGCATTGAGAGAGGATTGAAACTGATAGGTGTTGAACCGTCCTCTCACCCCTTGGATGATGTGGAAGAGCATGTGAATTTCGCAGCTTTCGTGCCTTTGCAAGTGCTTAAGTCTTTGGATTGTCCTAAACTGAAAGCGATAGACAATATTATTATTGGTGGTGGTGCAATAGATGAAGCGTTGGAAAAAAAGCTTCGTGCTTTTCCAAACAATATTTATTCTTCATACGGCATGACGGAGACGCTTTCTCATATTGCTCTGCGCAGGGTGTCTGGCGAAAATGCCAGTTTGTGGTATTCGCCACTGCAAGGAGTGACTGTCAGCTTGAACGAGGAGAGCTGCATTGTAATAAACGCTCCTTATGTGTGTGCACAAACTCTTGTGACAAATGATATTGGCGAGGTGAATGCGCAAGGACAGTTCCGAGTGTTAGGCCGTAAGGATAATGTGATAAATAGCGGAGGCGTGAAAGTGCAGATTGAAGAGGTGGAAAAAGTGTTGAGTGAGAGTTTGGAAGATAACTATAACGATAACGAAAACAAAAACTGTAGCTATAACTATGACTGTCGTGCGGATAGGCTTTTCATGATCACATCTGCTCCTGATGCTGCGCTTGGCGAAGAGGTGGTAATGCTTCTTCGTGAGGATTTATCTGTAGAAGATGAGAAGGTTATAGAGGAGGCAATAGGAAGATTGCCAAAATATTGGAAGCCAAGACGAATAGTCAAGGTGAAGGAATTGCCTATGACGGAAACGGGCAAGCCTAAACGAGACATTGCCAAGCAGTTAGTTTGACACTTTTCTTTTCATTAGTTTTGCCATGTCCTAAAGTTTCCGTACTTTTGTGGCATGAAACGATCAGATTTTGAAATTATGGCACCTGTGGGCAGTCGCGAGAGTCTTGCGGCTGCAATTAATGCTGGTGCAAATTCTATATATTTCGGCATTGGCAAGCTTAATATGCGCTCGCATTCAGCCAATGCTTTTACTATTGATGACTTGAAGGAGATTGCTCAGATCTGTCATGAGCATGGACTCAAGTCATACCTCACAGTGAACACTATTATCTATGGTGAGGATATTCCAACCATGCACGAGATTATTGATGCGGCAAAGGAGGCTTGCATCTCTGCTGTCATTGCAAGCGATGTTGCAGTGATGACTTACTGTGCTAAGGTTGGGCAAGAGGTGCATCTTAGCACTCAGCTCAATATCAGCAATATTGAGGCGCTGAAGTTCTATGCTCAGTTTGCCGATGTTGTTGTTCTTGCCCGTGAACTGAATATGTGGCAAGTGCGAGATATCTATCAGCAGATAATAGACCAGGATATTCGCGGTCCGAAGGGTGAGCTGATTCGTATAGAGATGTTTTGTCATGGCGCTTTGTGCATGGCAATTAGTGGCAAGTGCTACCTCTCACTGCAGAATGCTGGTAGAAGCGCTAATCGTGGCGAATGCGTGCAGATTTGCCGCCGTGGATATGAGGCTACTGACTTGGAAACTGGAAACAAGCTGAACATCGATAATAAATACATAATGTCTCCTAAAGACCTTAAAACAATTGATTTCATCGATGTTATGATGAATGCAGGAGTCAGAGTGTTCAAGATTGAGGGCAGGGCGAGAGGACCAGAATATGTGCAGACTGTGGTTAGCGCATACAACGAGGCTATACTATCCGTTTTGGATGGCACTTTCGCCAATGCTGATGCGCAGAAAGAGATTTGGAACACATCTCTTGCCACCGTGTTCAATCGTGGCTTCTGGGATGGATATTATCAGGGAGCTAAGCTGGGAGAGTGGTGTGAGGTGTATGGCTCTAAGGCAACGGAGAAGAAGGTGTATTCGGCAAAGTGCACTAAATACTTTGCAAAGATAGGTGTGGGTGAGTTCCTTGTAGAGAACATTGATGTGAAGGTTGGCGACAAAATTCTTGTTACAGGAACAACTACCGGCGCACTTGTCCAGCAGTGTGAGGAGATTCGTCTTGACGAAGGGGCTGTGCAAGCAGCCACACGAGGCCAAATAATTTCAATAAAGATGAATGACCGTGTCCGTCCCGGAGACCGTCTGTATGTTCTTCAGCCAGCAGATAGGTTGACACAGAAATAAAAACAGAACAAAACGGACCCCCTCCGCCCTTTGGGCACCTCCCCCTATATGGGGAGGCCATGCGGATGATTTTCATGTTAGATGTTTTGTGAAAACACCTACGAGAGCATTATTATAATAATTTTGACTACCTACTTATAATGCGATACATATTTAATATAATACTCTTTTTCTGCTTGTCTGTTTGTGCGTTTGCTCAAGGAGATGAGTTGGACGGTGTGTTGACATACATGAAAACTGCGATGAGATATAGCAAGCTTCGTCCTCAGGAGAAGGTGTATCTGCATTTCGATAATACTGGTTATTTCAAAGGAGAAACGATTTGGTTTAAGGCTTATGTTGTGCGCACTGACGATGGTGGACCTACTGACTTGAGCCATATCTTGTATGTTGAGTTGCTCAATCCATCTGGCGATGTGGTGGAAAAGCGAAAGTTGCCGATTGTGGATGGCGTTGCTTATGGTGACATCAAGGTGGATAGCATCATGACAACAGGATTTTATGAGGTCAGAGCATTTACTCGCTATATGACAAACTGGGGAACAAATGCTTGTTTCTCTCGCGTGTTCCCAATATTCAAGACTCCGAAGATTGAGGGGGATTACAGCAAACCAGAACTTGACCAGATAAGTTATCGCAAACGACTTAACAATGAGCGTGCAGAAAGCGATGATGTAGGGAACGAGAACATTGTTTCGGTCACTTCCTCTGACAATAATGCAACTCTTGACGCCTCGGATAAAGTGCGTTTTTACCCCGAAGGCGGTGATATTGTCAAAGGACTTCCGTGCCGAGTAGCTTTTACCATAGCCGACAAAAATGGAATGCCACTCAAGACAAATTGCACAGTCATAGGAAAAGATGGGGCTGTTATAACTACTTGCAGCTCTGATGAGAATGGTTACGGCATATTCTCTCTTTCTGGCGATGAAGAAGCGGAGTATCTTGTGCAAGACAAAGGAAAGAAGCACAAGTTGCCAGAAGTGAAAGATGATGGATGCACGGTGCATATTGATATGCTCAATTCCGAGACTCTTTCTGTGGATATTAACGCCTCCCAGAGTGTGGTAGGACACATGCTGGGGTATGTTATTGTGAATAATGGTAATATAGCTCGTTGCGACACTCTGACTGCGACTGCTCACACACTCCGTGAGTTTGACCGCTCGAAGCTTCCTGCTGGAGTGAGTCAATTCACGCTTTTCAATAGCGAGGGGCAGATACTTGCCGAGCGAATGTTCTTTATTTGTCCGCAGCAGACAGGTGAGGAGCGCATAAGCATAAAAGCTGAGAACTCTGTTTTGCGTCCTTGCGGAAAGGTGCAGTTCACGCTTTCTGCTTTACCTAATGCTAATTTGTCTTTCTCTGCTATGGATTCTCAGGGAGTTGTCAACGGCAGCACGGGAAACATGTACACTTGGATGCTTCTGTCAAGCGAGCTTCGTGGCTACATCAGCCATCCTGAGTATTATTTCGAGGCAGATGATGCAGAGCATCGCCGTGCAGCAGATTTGCTCATGTTGGTGCAAGGGTGGCGTCGATACGATTGGAACCTCATGTCTGGCCAAAGCACTTTCCTGAAGTTTCAGCCTATAGAAGATAGGCAGTATCTCTTTGGCCGTCTTCGTCCAAGGGTGAAAAAGAATACCGTTGATAATGTGTGGCTTGACACCAAGATGTTTAATCGCCAAGGACAGATAGTTGAGGGAAAGACCAAAACAGACTCTATTGGCAATTATGTGTTCATTCTTCCAGAGGTGCAAGGCGAATGGAATCTCTCTATCAATACAGGCAAGGCGGACAAAGATGGCTATTGGAAAGATGTGAACTACTACATCGCCATTGATCGCAACTTCTCTCCTTCTGGTAAATATGTCTCTCCTATTGAAGCAACAGCTATTCCTGTTGACGATACAAAAAACTATAAATGGCAATTCAGTGACGAAGACGAGGAGTGGGTGAGCATTACAAGAAAAGACCATGTGCTCCAGAATGTTACAGTTAAAGCTCGTGGCAGAGTGTGGGACAAAACAAGCTGGGCAAATGAGACTTCGGCTCGAAATGCTTCGCTTATTTATTATAATTGTGATGACTATGCAGACCAGATTCTGGACAATGGAGAGCAGATGCCTGCTTTCGCTGACTGGCTGAAGACTCAGAATTCATTCTTTTCTGGCGAGACATCCCCATTAGAGGATTATATAGCAGGCCCAGATCCAGACAATATCGCTTCTGATAGCACCTCAGGCACTGGTCCAAAGCTGGTTTGGCAATCAACCGACCACCTGACTGACATCCCTGTGGGGTGCATTCGTTTCTATGCAGATGGCTTGGCATACAATAATCGCCCTATTGTGTGGGTTGTTGATAACCAGTTCTGTACCGTAACAAACTATCGCCGCACAAAGAATATTAATATCCAGGTTAATGATAATGCCGTAAACTCAAACATAGATTTGCCAACCTTCCTTGAGGAAGTTAAGTCTGTGTATATTTCGGAGGATCTGCAGAAGCTACATTCGCATTTCTTTTGCAGCGAGGTGGAGGACATGAATCCTGTGGTGCTGTATTGCTACACGCACCGTTTGTTCGCCTACAAGCAGAAAGGCTTGCGAAACACTCACTATCAAGGTTATAATATACCAAGCACTTTCCAGATGGAAGACTACTCTGTCATTCCTCCAATGGAAGACTACCGTCGTACAATTTACTGGAATCCAGATGTTAAGACCGATGCTGCAGGCAAGGCAAAGGTGGAATTCTGGAACAATTTCTCTTGTCAGGAGATGCGCATATCTTGCGAGGGCATCAATCCGCAGGGAAAGATACTTACTAACGAATAATATTTTATAATTAGAATATGTCTGAAGATTTTGATATACGCGATCAGCAGCAATCACGCAAGGACAAAGACTTCGAGAATGCGTTGCGTCCACTGAAGTTTGAGGATTTCAGCGGCCAGCAGAAGGTGGTTGAAAACCTTTGCGTGTTTGTGGAGGCTGCTCGTTTTCGTGGCGAACCGCTCGACCACACCCTCTTGCATGGCCCTCCAGGACTTGGCAAGACTACGCTTAGCAACATCATTGCCAACGAGTTAGGAGTTGGGTTTAAGGTTACCTCTGGCCCTGTGCTTGATAAGCCAGGTGATCTTGCCGGAATCCTCACTTCGCTTGAAGAGAACGATGTTCTTTTTATCGACGAGATACATCGCCTCTCTCCTGTGGTGGAGGAGTATCTGTATTCTGCTATGGAGGACTATCGCATTGATATTATGATAGATAAAGGCCCATCTGCGCGCAGCATACAGATTGATCTCAATCCATTCACGCTTGTTGGTGCTACTACTCGTTCTGGTTTGCTCACTGCGCCTCTTCGTGCTCGTTTTGGCATCAACCTTCACCTTGAGTACTACGATGCATCTGTGCTGACAAAGATTATTCTTCGTTCTGCTCAGCTGCTTGGTGTTCCTTGCGACTTCGATGCTGCTGGCGAGATTGCAGGCCGCAGCCGTGGCACTCCCCGTATTGCCAATGCATTGCTGCGTCGTGTGCGTGACTTTGCCCAAGTGAAAGGCAATGGCAGAATAGACCTCGCCATAGCTCACATGGCTCTTGAGGCTCTTAACATCGATAAGTTTGGCCTTGATGAGATTGATAACAAGATTCTTCTCACCATCATAGACAAGTTCAAGGGCGGACCTGTGGGTGTTGGCACTATTGCTACTGCAATTGGTGAAGACTCAGGCACTTTGGAGGAGGTGTATGAGCCGTTCCTCATCAAGGAGGGCTTCATAAAGCGCACTCCTCGCGGCCGTGAAGTCACAGAGTTGGCTTACCGTCATCTCGGCCGTAACCCTTATGTCAACCCAAATGACAAAAGCGGAATGGGAAATCTGTTTGCTTGATTGGATTGAAAAAATTTTGATATAAGAACAAATAAAAAAGCCTGGCCAGCTGGTCAGGCTTTTTCGTGCTTTGAGTGTTTTTTCTCTCAGCACGGAAATTTTGTTATTGAGAGAATTGGGCCTTGCCCAATGTTGCCTTTTTGAGAGTTAATCTCTTTTTGGCTATTGAAGAAGTTAGCTTCACAGCTTTTTCTTCGTTAAGGTTTTGGTTTTGATTAAGTATTGATTATATTTATGAAAAGCAAAATTCTAATTATTTGTCATTGCACCTCATCCTTTTCAGTTTTGATGCTCAGAATAGAGTCGTTGATGGCTTTTGTCTCTGCCTGACTCACATCCTTCACCTTGAGAGTGCTTCTGATGTCGCTTGATTTGATGTAAGGATCTACTGCCACAGCGTTGCTTCCTGCATATTCCTCAGCATCATGCTCGCCGATAGCTCTTTCTGCTGCATTGCCAATAGTCAGTGCGATAGCCACAACCGCAGCGGCCTTGAAGAAAGGAGCCAATCGAGGGTGCATCTTCAGCACTCTTGCCTTGCGTGGAGTTTCTTCCTTCTGAATCAAGTCCATCATTTTCTTGTCGAAATCCTCGCCCAAGCAAATCTGCTTCGACTCTGTTTCGTACTTGAACAGTTCTGCATACTTCTGCAGCTCCTCTGGCACATCCTCTTGTTCGAAGAATGAGCGCAGAATCTGCTCTTCCTGCAGTGTTGTCTCGCAGTCGAAGTAGCGTTCCAAAAGCTGTTCTATATATTGGTAATTCATGTAAATGATTTTTGTCTTCTATATGTAAGACGGATGAGAAAGGCAAAAGTTACAAAGAAAATCACTTTTTTTTGAAAAAAAATAACAAATGCAAAAAATCATTTGAGAATTAACCCCGAAATGCCTATTTTTGCATAAAGAAAATGGTGTATTTTGACTGATTTCGCCCACAGAGACACAGAGGAAGCAGAGAAGTGCCATGCGGACAGTGTGAGTTCACAGAGTGCCTTGGCGGCATTGCTGATGTCATTCCGAATGGTTCTGTGTCCTCCACAGTCGTGAAGCGACCTCTGAGTCCTCGAAATCATAGCATAGAAAAAACTTCGTGTGCTCTGTGTCTCTGTGGGTGGCCAAAAATATCAGTCATAATGTACAACATAACCAAAGAAAAGGCTTAAAAAGAAACAATAACTAATCAAATCTTACCAATATGTTTAAAACTTTCGTCGGTTATAATCTTGAAGAAGAGCGCCGCAGAGCGAAAAATATCAAGCGCAATCTGCAGGCAAACTCTCGTCTCATTAAGATTATCATTGCCGTTCTCATGTTCATCGTGCTTTGGAACATGCCAATGGCATGGTTTGGCATTCCAAACCTCACAGTCATCGAGCAGCGCGTCATTGCCTGCTTCTGTTTTGCCACTCTCATGTGGATTTTCGAAGCTCTTCCTGCATGGAACACCTCCGTTGCTATCATAGTGGTGCTGCTGTTTGCGGCGAGCGATAGTAGCCTTACCTACATGATAAGCGGGTATGACGATGCCACTCTTGGCACGCTCATTTCCTACAAAAAGATTATGGCGTGCTTTGCCGACCCAATCATCATGCTCTTCATTGGCGGTTTCATCCTTGCCATTGCTGCTACAAAGTCAGGTCTTGATGTCAAGCTTGCGCGAGTGATGCTCAAGCCTTTCGGCACAAAGTCGGAGAATGTGCTTCTTGGCTTCCTTCTTGTAACAGGTATTTTCTCTATGTTCCTCAGCAACACAGCCACAGCTGCCATGATGCTCACCTTCCTTGCTCCTGTGCTCAAGTCGCTGCCTGCTAATGGTAAGGGCCGCATTTGTCTTGCTCTTGCCATACCAATCGGTGCTAACATTGGCGGTATCGGTACTCCAATCGGCACACCTCCTAACGCAATTGCCCTCAAGTTCCTCAACGATCCTGAAGGTCTCAATATGAACATTGGCTTCGGTGAGTGGATGCTCGTCATGTTCCCACTCGCAATGGCACTCCTCTTCATTGCTTGGTTCGTGCTTCTTAAGATGTTCCCATTCACTCAGAAGACTATCGAACTCAAGATTGAAGATAATGCTGAGCGCAAGATCTCTCCATGGCAGACAAAGGTTGTGTATGTTACATTCGCAATCACAATCCTTCTCTGGTGCCTGGACAAGATTACAGGTGTCAACTCAAATGTAGTTGCAATGCTTCCTGTTGGTGTGTTCTGCTGCACAGGCATCATCTCTCGTACAGATCTTGAGGAAATCAACTGGTCTGTGCTTTGGATGGTAGCAGGTGGTTTTGCACTTGGTGTTGCACTTCAGGACACTGGTCTTGCTACTCACCTCATTGAGACAATTCCATTTGGTTCATGGCCAGCTGTAGTTATGATTATTGGCTCAGGTCTCCTTTGCTACGCAATGGCTAACTTTATCAGCCACACAGCCACAGCCAACCTCCTCGTGCCAATCCTTGCAGTGGCAGGTACTGCGGTTGCAAGCAACCTCGCTCCATTCGGTGGTGTCAGCACACTTCTCATTGGCGTTGCTCTCGGTTCATCACTCGCAATGGTGCTCCCAATCTCCACACCACCAAATGCACTTGCTCACGCCACAGGCCTCATCGAACAGAAGCAGATGGCGCGCACTGGTCTTATCATGGGTGCATTCGGCCTCGTTCTCGGCTATGCTATACTCATCTTAGTTGGTCAAGCAGGCATTCTGTAAAAAATAGCCCCTATTTGTTCACGCCCTTTGAATACACTTATTCACAGGGCGTGAATAATTTTATTCGTACGGCTTGACTAAAAGTATTCATAGGAAGCGAATAACTGCATTCAGTGAAAGCATGTTTCATGAATGGTTGCAGGGGGCGTCTAAACAATTATGAATACAAGTGTTGCGCGCTCATGCATTTTCAGCAAAAATGAATTTCTTCAAACACTCTTCACTCTTCATAATATCAATCTAATCGTTTGAATGACAATTTATTGAGTATATGAAGAG
>JAGHVC010000025.1 GCA_018064505.1 Candidatus Minthosoma caballi
TATCAAGGGCATGAAGGCAATCTGTGATCAGCTGATGGAAGCTATCATGACGCCCCTGCCATCTGCCAATGGCTTGAAGAGCAGATAACAAAGAAATATCCAGGCAAGAGAATACACATCACAACAGATACCAATTATTCTGGGTAAGTGAACTAACTCACTATCGTGGTCAGATTAAATAACCAAAATAAACTAATACAACTTTCGCAAGTTCTTAACTTGCTCACTTTGATGGAGTTAATGGAAGTTCATAGAAGTTACCGCTCCTTCGTCGCTCAGGTAGTTAACGGACGAATGTTATGCTGAACACATCCCATGCTATCGTCCGTTAACTTCCAAAGCGCAGCGATAACTCCCGATAACTCCCTTACAAGTTGAGCTTGCGAAACTTAAATTAACCAATTAAACAAATGAAAAAGCTTTTCTTATTAACATTCACAGTGTTAGGATTGTTGACAGTATCTTGCAATAGCAATCAGCAGGACAATGATCCGATGGCAGAAACAGGTCGCACTCAGCGCACCGAGAATCTCTTGGCTTCGCTCAAAGAGCTGAGCGCTCAGGACAAATTCATGTTTGGACATCAGGACGATGTCGTCTATGGCATCGGTTGGGTTGGCGATTCAGCTCGCAGCGATGTTAAGAGCGTCTGTGGCGACTATCCTGCTCTGCTGGGTTTTGACCTCGGCCGTCTCGAAACTGGAAGTTCGAAAAACCTTGATGGCGTGGACTTTGACCGCATTCGCCAGGAGATTATCAATCAGTACGAAAGAGGTGGCGTGACCTCATTGTCATGGCATTGCTACAATCCTTTGTCTGACCGTCAGTCATGGGTGGAAGATTCTCTTCTCGATGTGGAATCAACAACCGTAGCCAGCATTCTTGGCGAGGGAGAGACGCACGACAAGTTCATTTCATGGCTCGATCTTGTGGCACAGTTCCTCAACTCTCTTGAGACAGCCGACGGAGTGAAAGTGCCTGTCATCTTCCGTCCTTGGCACGAGCACACTGGCTCTTGGTTCTGGTGGGGACAGAACAACTGCACCACCGACGACTACAAGGCTCTCTGGCGTCTCACCGTCGATAGGCTTCGCGAGCAGGGCGTGGTCAATGCTCTCTATGCTTATTCCACAGGAACAGAGTCAGGTGGCGATCCAGACAAGTTCATGGAGCGTTATCCAGGCGACGACTACATCGACCTCATCGGATTGGATTTCTACTGTGCTTCTCCTAATTCAGAAGAAGAGGCATGTGCTCAATACTTAGAGAAAGCAGAGAAGCATGTGTCTATGGTATGTCAATTGGCAAAGGAGCATGGCAAGGCAGCAGCCGTGACAGAGACAGGCTATGAAGGCATCAAGACATCTGACTGGTGGACAAAGACACTCCTTCCTGCCGTTGCTCAATACCCTATCAGCTATCTGCTGGTGTGGCGCAATGCTCACGACAAGGAAGGTCATTTCTATGCACCTTACCCAGGACACTCTTCTGCATCTGACTTCGTGAATTTCTACAAGGACGAACACACACTGTTTGCTGGCGACATGAACGGATTGTACGAGGCAAAATAAACTGCATTTCACACAAAAAGAATATCAACATACGACATGAAACGATTCTATACCACAGCATTGGCTATCTGTGCCATCGCTATTCCATCACTTGCGCAGAATTTCCATCTCACCGTCAACAATCAAAGCGGCATCTACAAGAAAGGCGAGAAGGCAATCGTCACTTGCCACATCGACACACCGCTCAGCGATTCGCTCACC
>JAGHVC010000139.1 GCA_018064505.1 Candidatus Minthosoma caballi
CAAGTCATTTGTCCGTTAACTCCCTGAGCGAAGCGATAACTCCTATTAACTCCCATTAACTCCTTGAAACTGAGCAAGTGCAAACTTGCGTAAGTTGATTATGAGTTTATATTCGTTATCGTCATCGTCCTGGTTATGGTCATAGTTAGATTAACGCTTAAACATTATCATGCCAAGTATAATAATTATAGTCACTTACGATAGTGTGTAAGAATTCGTTTGGATTGCCTTGCAGAGTTATGTTCCACATTTTAGCTATCTTTTCAGCAAGCATCCTTACATTGCGTTTCCTCTGCGATGAGGCGATTTGAGTGAGTCGGTATGAGGTTTTATTGATGAAGCATATCTGCCCCCATGTGAGGTTGGCAGCCAAAGGGTATGTGGGCTGATATGTGTCTGACATTGCTGTGAACTTCTGCATCGAGACGAGAATCTGATGCTGCCTTTTCTCATGAATGATTATGCATCCAGCAGCAAGGTCGCCGATGCGCTGATTGTGACGGTTGCAAATCATAACAGTCAATCCTAAGAAGCTGAATCCGAAGTCTATGTATCCTAACAGCCACCGTAGTGCTGAGGCGCTGATGGTGACAGATTCGCCGTTGAGCATAACTACTCGCAAGCCCAGAATGGCTTTTCCAAGCGACACGCCTTGAAAGAATTGTTCACACAAAGGATGGTAGAACAATGGCAGCATGAGTAAGAATATGGCTAAGAATAGATTATCATCGTCATGCATGATGTCGATGGCAGTTACTAAATATGCTATTCCCCACCACATGAATCCTTGCACTACCATGTCGATGAAGAAAGCTATCATTCGTACACCCACGCTTGCAGGAGTTTGTTCGATGTGAACAAACTGACTATTTACGATGTTATGCTTTTTGTATGCCATGGGTATCTTTATCGTAGCGAAGCGTATAGTTGTTGTTTTTTTTCCGTGCAAATATACTAATTTATTCAAATAAAGTGTCTATATTTGCAAAGAAAATTTGTGATAGATGAAAGAAGTCATATTCATTCGCAAAAATATGCAGAAATGGAAGGATACAGAAGCTCTGATTCGCCACATGAGCAAAACTGATCCTGCAGAGATAGCCAACACATACGAAGATGTGTCGGCTGATCTTGCTTTTACTCAGACGCATTATCCAGAATCTGACTTGGTACCTTATCTCAACTCACTTGCATTGGTGCTTCACAACTGCATCTACGGAAACAAGCAGCAGAGGGCATCGCGACTCATCACTTTCTGGACAGAGGAGATTCCTCACGAGGTGTACAACAATCGCTGGATGATGATTCTCGCTTTGGCGCTTTTCATCTTCTCGGCAATAGTGGGTGTGTTCTCGTGCGTTCAGCATCCTGACTTTGTGCGCACAATCATGGGCGACCAATATGTGGAAATGACTCTTCGTAACATTGAGCAAGGAGAGCCGATGGCTGTGTATGGCAATGAAACTTCCGGCTCGATGATGCTTGGCATTACGCTCAACAACATCTGGGTGTCGTTCTACACCTATATAAGTGGAATGCTTACATGCTTTGGCACGGCATATTTCATGCTGGTAAACGGCGTGATGTGTGGTGCTTTCATGACATTCTGCTATCAGCATGGAGTGCTGACAGACTGCTTGGAGTCGATGTGGATGCATGGAGTGATAGAGATAACTTCGATAATTGTGGCAGGAGGAGCTGGGTTGACTTTGGGCAAGGGATGGCTCTTCCCAGGTTCTTATCCTCGCAAGGCATCGTTCACTCGAGCTGCCAAAAGTAGCGTGAAGATCATTATTGGCTTAGTGCCTTTTTTCATCATTGCAGGATTCATTGAGAGCTACATCACTCGCCACACAGAGATGCCCGAGGCTGCAAAGTTGATAATTATAGGCACGAGTTTATTAGCCATGATAGGCTATTTCATATATTTGCCTTATAAGACGAGACAAAAAATCTCATAAACAGATAAACAAAACAACTCCCTAATGGAGAAGAATGATTTAATTTGCGACCGCTCGTTTGGTGACAAGTTCAACGAACTTTCGAGCTTTATACTCGACAACTTCAAGACAATGATGAAGTGGTCGTGCCTGAGTGTGTTGCCATGTGCCATACTTCTCACGGCAGTGGTTATGTTTGTGTTTGAAGATGATGGATTTAGCAATTTCTCTCTCATAACAGGACTTATACTTGGTTGCGTTATGGTTGTCTTTATCACAGAGTTAACTAAGCCTTGTTTGACAAAAGGTGTAAAGCTTAAAGAAGTTAATGTCGCAGAGATTTTGCCTGGTGCGTTGGTCAGCGTGGGCAGGGGATTGATAGCCTCTATAGTGCCTTTGCTGTTGGTGGCATTGGTGGCCGTTTTTATGGACGAGACAATGTTTGATTCAGAGTTTACAAGTTCCAGATGGCTCGAAAAAATCTCATTGCTGTTTATCTTTTTCATCATAGTGGCATTGTTTCTGATACCTGTATATTTTATTATAAATGTGGTAGTGCATGAGAAACTGTCGTTCATGAAGGCATTGCGTCGTGGACTTAGGCTTTCTGTATATCGTCCGATTGTCACATTGTTTTTCATGCTGATCATTTCTGTGATTGGATTTGCCATTCCGCTTGGCATTACGAGTGTGCTGGAATTCTTCTACGATTCTCCGTCGCTGTTTGTTCCTGTAGAGAGTTTTGACAGCACAATAGTTGACAAGGTGTTCCAGTTCATTTCTGCCGTGATTAGTGCTTATTGCTTCATTGGTCAGTTTGTGATTATAGGTATCGCAATGACCTTCGAATATGGCAATGCAGTGGAGAGAGTTGATAATGTGACTTTCATGAACCAGTACGATAACTTTGAGAATCTGTGATAGTGGGTATGAGCAAGCAAGGAAACACATATATTATAGATTCCGCACTGGTGAGGGAGTGGCAGGAGCAGGGCTACGACTACAATCGTGAGTTTGGCGTGAAAGATGCAAAAGAGGAAAAGAGCTTCATTTCGCCTGACGACATATCCCTCAATCCTTATGATTTGGGTAGTAAAGAGAAGGCAAGTCCTATAGTTCAATTTCTGAGCATTCTGGGCATCTTGCTTGCAATAGGCGTGGGTGCTTATTTATATTTCCGCAGATATGGCATTGTGCAGAAGAAGGTTAACTTTGCCGATTTGGAGGAAGACACTATTTATGATATTGACTTTGACAAAGAATTGGCTCAGTATGAGATGAGTTGCGATTATTTCCAGTGCGTGCGCCTCTGCTACCTCTCTTTGTTGCGTCATCTGCACGATACGAATCGTATTAATTGGATGCCTCACAAGACTTCCACGCAGTATATCTACGAGATGAAAAGCGAGGCCAATTTCATTGCTTTGACCAATCTGTTCACAAAGATTCGCTACGGCAATTACGAAGCCACAAAAGAGTTGTATGACGAAGCGAAACGCCTTGCTGCAGAAGTGAGACACGAGAAAGGAGGTGCCATGTGATGAAGAAAATCTTTTCATACCTCTTTATGGCTTTAGTGGCAGGATTGCTCATATTCTTCATTGCCAATCAAACCAGGAAGTACACTTGGTCGCCTACTTTTCAACACACAAGTGATGAGCCCCTTGACTGTGCGCTGTTTGACTCACTCATGAGCAGCACCCATGCCATGGGAGCAGAAGTTATGGATGATGTGCCTGATTCCGTAGATCCTCGCAACATTGCAATTCTGTATGTGAAGTATGACCTTCAGGAATGGGAGCCAACTTTAGATACCGATGTGATAGATTCGCTGGAGTTCTTAAGGGCAAAGAAATTGATGAATTTGGCAAAGAAAGGAGCCATTGTAGTGTTCTCCGCTGGAGATTTCGGGTATTCTTATGGGTCTTTCGTTCTTACAAAACCTCTTGAGCTTTCATTCAATGAAAATGCAAATAACTATTATCAGTACACCAGACAGCTTTCCGACAGCATTGCTGCAAGAAAAAAACGGCAATCGCAACGCTGTGAAGTGGTGTGGGTGCCCGACTCGTCAAAGTATAAGCTTGAGAACTTTATGCTTATAGGCCGAAATCTTGCTAAGTTTGTGCCGAACGGCAAATATGATGAGCTTGCTCAGTACACATACAATGGCACCATTTATGACCAGAACAATCAGCAAGTTTCTACTGCCATTACTCACAACATCTGTTACCGACGCACCTTCAAGAATGGAGGACAATTCATATATGTTGCCACTCCGTTGCTTTTCACCAACTACGCTGTCATGGATGGAAGCACTATAGAACTGATAATGAAGGTGATGGAGCCGACACGCGATCGTCACCTTGTCCGCATATATGGCAAGAACTCCAGTTCATATGCTACGAATCATAATTCAAGTCCTAAAGGTCTGGGAATAAACCAATTCGACTACATTCTCTCGCAGCCGCAGCTGAAATGGGCGTTGCGATTGGCTATGATTGTGCTTCTCATCTTCTGCATATTCAGTGCCCGACGCAAGATGCGGCCAATACCGGCAACGGAGGAACCTGCCAATGCGACGCTCTCGTTTGCTAAATTCGTTGGTACTTTCTACTTCAATCGCAAGCAGCATAAGACGCTGGTACTGAAAAAGTATGCAAACTTACTCAAGTATCTGCACAGCACTTATGGATGGGAAGTGGACAAGCTCTCTGCCCACGATTTAGCAATTCGCATTGCAGAAAAGACAGGTCTATCAGACTATCTGCTTGAGCGCTTCATCAATAAGGTAAACTATCTCAACAACGAGAATGTTCATGCCACTCAGGAGGATATGATGAAGATGATTGACACAATGAAGGAAATAAAAGAAAAAATAACATAAGTAGGTGATCATAATTATTAATAAATAAGATATGGAAAACAACGAGGAAAACAGACTCAATTTGACCGCGTTGTCATCAAAGATTGGTCAGTTGAAATCAGAAATAGCCAAGGGGATAGAAGGGCAGGAGGATGCCGTCGATTTGCTGCTCACCGCTGTGCTTAGCAATGGGCATGTGCTGCTCGAAGGTGTGCCAGGAGTGGCTAAGACACTCATGGCAAAGCTTGTGTCGAAGCTCATAGATGCTAAGTTCACTCGCGTGCAGTTCACTCCCGACCTCATGCCGAGCGACATTCTTGGCACTACCGTGTTCAACATGCAGAGCTCATCTTTCAACTTCCACCAAGGGCCTGTCTTCACCGACATTCTGCTTGTGGATGAAATAAATCGTGCGCCTGCAAAAACTCAGTCAGCTCTGTTTGAGGTGATGGAGGAGCGTCAGGTGACAATCGACGGAACATGCCATGAGCTTGGCGATTTCTATACAGTTGTAGCCACTCAAAATCCTGTTGAGCAAGAGGGCACATATAAGCTGCCTGAGGCGCAGCTCGACCGTTTCCTTATGAAGATAACCATTGGCTATCCATCTGTGGAAAATGAGATAGAGATTCTGAATCGCCATCAAACTCCATCGTTCTCTGTCAAGCTGGAGCATGTTGAGCCAATCATCAGGATTGATGAGATAATGGAGCTTCGCAAGGTGGTGAAATCGGTATATCTGGAGCCGTCATTGCTAAAGTATATTGCTGAAATTGTGGCTAATACGCGCAACAGCAAAGCCGTGTTCCTTGGTGCATCGCCTCGTGCTTCTGTGGCAATGCTCAATGCTTCCAAAGCGTTTGCTGTGCTTCAGGGACGCGATTATGTCACTCCTGAAGACATCAAGTTTGTTGCTCCTTATGTACTTCAGCATCGCATTCAGCTCACAGCTGAAGCCGAAATGGAAGGCTTAGGTACTGTGACCGTAATCAATCGACTCATTGAAAAAGTAGAAGTCCCAAGATAGTCATAGTTATCGTTATCGTCATAGTCATATTCCCCCATGCCTCTCTATTTCACACTCCGGTTCTATCTCGTAGCAGCAATCCTCGTGCTGCTATTCATCATAAGCTTTTTCTTCCCGCCTTTGTTCATAGTGACGAAGGTGCTAACTGGCTTGTGGGTGTTAGCCGTAATAGTAGATTTGGCATTGCTTTTCATCACCAGAGCAAAGCCAGATGCTGAGCGCGCTTGTTCTGACAGATTCTCCAATGGCGACGAAAACGAAGTGAAAATTGAATTCTGCAATCCATATTCTTTTAAGTCGAGGGTGGAAGTGATAGACGAGATGCCGGTAGAGTTCCAGATGCGCGATTTCGTGATGAAAGACCATCTCAAGGCAAAGCAGCAGCACACGATTTCCTATACTCTCACTCCGAAGAAACGAGGTGTTTATCACTTTGACCGCATACGCTTATTCTTCTCATCCCCAATAGGTTTGGTGCAACGGCGCTTCACCTGCGGCACTCCTTTCTCCGTAAAGGTTTATCCATCCTATACGCATCTTTCGCTCTATTCGCTCATTGCTATTCATAATAAGCTTGACGAAGTGGGAATAAAGCGAGTGCGACAAGTTGGTGCAGACACTGAGTATGATCAGATTAAGGATTATGTGCAGGGTGACGATTATCGCAACATCAACTGGAAAGCAAGTGCAAGAGCCTATTCCCTCAAGGTGAATGTTTATCAGCAGGAGCGTTCGCAAAACCTCTACGCCGTCATCGACAAGGGAAGAATGATGCAGCAGGCATTCAACGGAATGACCTTCTTTGAATATGCTGTTAATGCCTCGCTTGCCATATCTTATGTCGCCATGAAGAAAGACGATAGGTCGGGCCTTATTTCCTTTGCCAAAGAAGTTGACGGCTTTGTGCCGGCAGCCAAGCAAGGCGGACAGATGCAATGCCTCATGGAGCAGCTGTATCACGAGCAGACCATCTTCAGCGAAAGCGACTACTCAGGCCTTTCTTCTTTCCTTGCCGCCAAGGTGACAAAGCGAAGTCTCGTAATTCTATTTGCCAATTTTGCCACTCTCAATCAGCTCAAGCGCGAATTGCAATACTTGCGCCAAATCAGTCGTCAGCACAAGCTCATAGTGGTAATCTTCAAGGATCGTCAGATGCATGAGTTCGTTGAGCTAAGTCCAAAGAACACAGAGGAGTATTACCAGCAAATCATGGTTGAGCAGTATATTGAGGAGAAGGATCACATTGAGCGCACTCTACGCCAGAATGGCATCATCACTCTTCAGACATATCCAGAAAACCTCTCAATAAACATTATAAATAAGTATTTAGAAGTAAGGAGATTCTAAGACCCTCCCTCTTGCCCCTCTACGAGGTCCGTCCTCGTGATTACTCACTTCGGTCGCTTCCTAAACCGTGACATTTAGTCACGCTTTTTAACGGTCGCTACCCTTTCAAGGAGGGAAGTAGATACTAGAGGATGCATTCTGGTGAGTTCTATTATAAACACAGAGACGCAGAGACACAGAGTTTTAAATTCCTATTCGGATTAAGAGAGAACTCTGAGTCCTCTGTGTCCTCTGTGTTTTAAAACTTTATAAGTTATTTTTGTGTGATTACTATGTTGTCAATCCTGAGTTGAAGCGTCCCTGTAGGTACTTGCGCTTCAACCACATCGCCAACTTTCTTGCCTAACAATGCCTCTGCAATTGGCGACTTGATTGAAATCTTTCCTTCCTTCAGATTTGCTTCGTGAGGATTGACGATGGTGTATGCCATTCGGGTGTTGTTGCCCAGATTGGTAAACTCCACCTTGCGCAGCAACCCCACCGTGTCATTGTCGAGCAGGGATGTATCGAGCACGCGGGCATTCATCAATACCCTTTGCTTGAATCGTATTCTGCCTAAGAGTCTTCCGTGCTCACGCTTAGCAGCATGATACTCAAAGTTCTCACTCAGATCTCCTTTCTCGCGTGCCTCGACAAGCTCGCTCTTTGCCTTGGGCAAATCTACATTTATCAGTTGCTGCAATTCTGCCACGAGCTGGTCGTAGCATTCTTGAGACATATACTCCATAAGCGGTGCTCGTTACTTCTTCTGATCTAACTCTGGCTGGTATTCATATCCATTCTCAGCAATCGCATCTTGCAATGGAGTGTGAGGATAGAATCTCACCTTCACTCCCTTGATAGCTTTTGCTGGCTCTTCAAGCTCGTCTGCAGAAGGGGCAGATGTAGAATTGATTACAGGTTTGAATGTGCCAATGCCATCAATTTGCACTGCACGACCAAGCGTCAGGTAGTGGCCAATGCGGTCAACCAAAGCCTCCACCACGCCTTTAGTCTTTGATGGATGCTCGCCACAAGAGATGCAACATTCCTCAATTAGTTTCTTGAATGAGACGATAGGCAATGCAGGCGACTGGTATATCCAAGCCTCGTGCATACCGTCAGGCCTTACAATCTTCTTCTTTGCTTTTCTTACTATCAACATACTGTACTTCGATTTGTTAAAAGCGGTGTGACTCACACCGGTATATGTGGTCTGACTCACACCTGTCCCATAGGTGTGACTCACACCGCTTTTGCGTTAATTCCATGCAGCCATAACAACTGCTTTTTATCACTCTCTAGGCATAGTGAGCATTTGCCACCCAGCCATTCTTATGCAAAGATAGTGATAGATATTCTATTATCCTATATTTCCCCCATATTTAGTGTTCATATCGCCAAAATTTGCTGCTGAAGTGAGCACAATGGCAAGTTAATGACCTCTGTGGCTCTTTTGCAAGAGAAACAAATATGGTGATTAATTTGCAAAAGACGGTATTGCAAGACCCATTGTTTGTCTATATTTTTGGAAGTATTTTAGTCAAAAGTTCCTTTGTTTTAGAAAAAAATCGTATTTTTGCAAATTCTTAGAATTAAGTTCGGAATTAAGTTTTATCCTTATGAAAAGAAGTATATTCACATTGTCATTGCTGATGCTCCTTTCACTTACAGCATTTGCACAGAAGAAAAAAGAAATTAAGGTCAACACAGCTGAGGAGCTGCTTTATGCTCTTCGCAGCGATGCTTCCACTATTGTCATTACTGCTAAGGAGGCCATCAACCTAACTGAAACTCTTGACAGATGGTACAATAGCGGCAAGCTGCAGGAGGAGACTATTGCTGAGGGCGTGGCGCAGTCGGACATTTTTGTCAATGACGACGAGGACGGACTCGGTCTGGTGATGATAGGATTGAAAAACATCACAATCAAGGGTAAGAGTCCAAAGAAGCCTGCAGAGATTGTCATCGATCCGCGTTTCCCTGATGTGCTCAAGATGGATCATTGTGAAAACATTACGCTTGAAAACCTTGTGCTGGGTCACACAGTGCAGGGCGACATGGGATGGTGTCATGGTGATGTGCTTGCGCTTGTGGGCTGCAAGAACACAACTGTGAGGAACTGCAGCCTTTTCGGATGCGGAGTGTGCGGAATAGAAGCAAGCAATATTAGCAATCTGCTTGTGGAAAACACTGAGATACACCATTGCAGCTGGGACGCTATACATATTCATGGGCGTAATGTCACTTTCAACAACTGCGACTTCCATCACAATGCGGGCTTCATGCTCATCAATGTGGAGACGAGCAATGTCACTTTCAATGGCTGCACTCTCCGCAACACTAATGGCACTCTCTTTGACGAATACTCTATCTATAACCCAATCACGATGAACAAATGCAAAATCATTCACCACGAAGGCTTAGGCAGCAAAATGGACCTTGTGAAGATTATAAACTGTGATGTGCAGATAGACGAAGAGGGCGAGCCTGACGGCTATTCTCCATTGGGTGGGGAAGTCTATGATGATGAAGGAGAGGAAATGGAAGACTATGGAGAAGTACAGGAAGGTAACTGTGACTATTATGATGACGGTGAGTGAAAGCGATAACTTCCTAATTGATGAATTAATGACAATTTAATGATAATATTAAGATGAAAGCAATTACAAAGACAATCTTTGCTATGGCAGCGATTATGCTGTGGGGCATTTCAGCAAATGTGAATGCACAATGCGAGAGTCATTCAAAACAATGTGGCAACCACTCAAAGCAGACATCTTGCTGTTGTGCAAGCATGATGAATGCACAAAAGAAGGAGCCTGTGAAGATGATTCTCGATGCCGACTTCGGCAGCTCGACTGATGACCTGTTCACCCTCATGATGGTTCACCACTACATCGACGAGGGGCTTGTGGATCTCAAGGGAATCATCGTTGACCGCATGGGCGAAAAGAACGCAGGCGTTGTCGATATCTTCAACACATACTATGGGCATCCAGACATTCCTATTGGCGTGGAACGCAACGGTGTGGTGAACCCAAGAGTGTTCATTCCTTACGACGGCATTTGCAACCTCAAGGGTAAGGATGGCAAGCCTATGTTCAAGCGCACAGTGACAGACTTCAAGAACAGCCTTGACGACTATAAGCTCTACCGCAAGATTCTCAGCGAAGCAGACAACAATTCAATTTCAATCGTAGCAATAGGATTTGCAACATCGCTCTCAGAACTCTTGAAATCAGGAGCTGACGAATACTCAAGCCTCACTGGAGTAGAACTTGTTCAGCAAAAAGTGAAGGGCATTTATATGCAGAGCGGTCGTTTCGAGTCAAATGACAGTCTCTGTGGATATAACATGGGCGCAGCATCAGCACAGTCTAAGATTTTCTACGATTTGCTACCAAAGAATGTGGATCTCAACATGTCGCCATCAATGGTGGGCGATAAAATGAACTATCTTCCAGAAGATGTTCTTGCCGACCTTAAGGATGTAGAAATCAATCCAATAAAGGCTGTGTATGAAAATTACAAATGCGACACAGGACAGCGCATGTGGGACAGCAACTGTCTTGTACAGGCTGTTTATGGCGACGAGGCGTACAACCTTTCTCCACGAGGATGGGTGACATTCGTTGACAAAGGCAATAAATCTCTTATGCTCTTCAAGGAAGACAAGAACGGCAATGCACGCTATCAGCTCAAGGGTGACTCATACTTCAACACTGAGAAACTTATGGACATTCGCCGTCATAATAGAATGAGAAAAAGCTGTTGTGAAAAATAACTATTCTCAATCAGGGGAGCAACCCCTTCGGTTGAGAATGAGTCATATACAACAAATCTATAACATTTAACTCTAAACTTATGCGTACATTATTTATATCTATATTCGCTGCACTTGCATTTGCTGCATGCTCAGGCGGTAAGACAACTGCCGCGGACGGAACAGCCGATTCTGTAAATGTAGAAGCTGCAAAAGGTGACGATTTTGTTTCTCCTGACCTTGCATTCTTTGACCTCAAAGGGCATGTACACACTCTCACAACAAATTTTGGCGATGAGTATGTTTTTGATGAGAAAGGAACACTTCTCACAGTTGATGGCCGTGACCCATTCCAAGGACCTGATCGAAAGATGGATGAAGATGGCGGGTTTGAAGAACTTGTTGGATATGAGAGAGATAAAGATGGCTATATTGTGACTGCAACCACTTGGGAGAGTGAAACAAGATATATTTGGGATGAAGGTCATGTGATTCGTGAGGAGATTGCAAGCGAAGGCATGGTTGGACAACTAATTAAAACTTACAATGAGGATGGCACTATTGCCTATACTTCTGAATCTTGGCTAAACGAAGGCGAAGAGGAAGAAGAGGTTGAAGGCGAAAGTGAAGGCGGGGATTATGTGGAATATTCTGATTATAAGAAAGACAGCCACGGCAACTGGATAAGTTGTAAATGCAGTTTTCCTGAAGAGACAGTCACAAAGACTCGCAAGATTACATATTATGACAAATAATAGATTGTTCCGATTATGAAAAGCTTATTTATTTTTACGCTTTTGCTGTTCTCTGTAAGCACTTATGCTCAGAATGCACAGCAAAACGCTCGTATCAAAGAGATTCGTGAGTTGAATGCTCTGACTCAATCAACGATGAAAGATATGGCTGAGGGTGGTCTGCCTAATTTGTTCTTTAAGGCTGAGGCTGCAGTGAACGAGAGTGCTGTAGGTCTTGTTAATTATAAGTATGAGTATTATATCGTATCTTATTTGGGAGATTCAAATGTTGGTGATTTTGCCCGCATGAAGCGTACTGTGACGGTATTCCCTGCTGATGTGTATGAGGTTCTTTATAATGCTGACGGCACTCCAGCTTTTTACTTTGAAGTGAATCGCAGTTATCAGGACGAAGGCTGTCATGTAGATACTCGCATCTATTGGAACGCTGATGGAAAGACAGTTTGCTATATTTCTCGTGAAGCGGTTTCTGCTGATGGAAAGAAAACTCCTGTAACACTTTCTGAGGGTGACAAAGAATATGCAATCAGTAGCGCTTACTCTTGTGCAGTGGGTTTGAGTGAGAAATGCATTCATTTCTATGAGTCTATAGCAAAGGACGATGACGAAGAAATGGGTGACGATT
>JAGHVC010000215.1 GCA_018064505.1 Candidatus Minthosoma caballi
ATAAATGGCAGAATGCCCTTCTACAAGCGCATGTAGGAGGGCATTCTGCTATTTTTGTTGTTTAGTTTCGAGTCTCACTTCTTAAAATATGCTCTGAAGTGCGAGAATATCTTGTCCTTGATTGAGGTATCAGGTTTGATATTTGCACTGTCGGAATGGTCAAGTGCTTCAATTGCCTTGCGCTCGTCAGATGTGAGAGTTTCTGGCATATATACAGAGATATTGATGATTTCGTCACCCTTCTGATGTGAATATGAATTGATATCAGGAATACCCTTGTTCTTGAGGCGGAGAACAGTGCCTGGTTGAGTGCCTGGCGCAATTGTAATCTTAGCCTTGCCGTCGTGGGTAGGCACTTCAAGAGTACAACCAAGAACAGCTTGTGGAATTGTAAGCAAAAGATTGTACACAAGGTCAATGCCATCACGAATAAGTTCTGGATGAGCTTTCTCGTGAACAAGTATCTGAAGGTCACCATTCACGCCGCCACGACGACCTGCGCCGCCCTTGCCCTGGAAGTTATAAGCATATCCTTCTACGAGACCTGCAGGAAGTTCAATCTCTACAAGCTTATCGCCTTTCACAATGCCTTCGCCGTTGCAATGTTTACACTTGTTTTTAATTACAGTGCCTTCGCCGCTACATGTACCACATGGGCTTTGTGTCTGCATAACTCCAAGCATAGTCTGACGAGTACGATAAACTACGCCGCTGCCGTTACATGTGCCACAAGTGCTTGTCTGTCCATCTTCTGAGCCTGTGCCCTTGCAATGTTCGCAAGTTATGTCTGTACGAAGCTTAAACTTCTTTGTGACGCCATTGACAATTTCGTTAAGGTCGAGCTCAAGGCGCATACGCTGATCCTGTCCTTTGTACACTGGTTTGCGATGCTGGCCTCCTCCGCCACCGAAACCACCTCCAAATCCTCCGAAGCCACCGAAGCCGCCTCCACCAAAGATGTCTCCAAACATGCTAAAGATGTCATCCATAGACATACCTGCACCTCCATAGGCTCCGCCACCGCCTGCTCCAGGACCGAATGCATCTGGACCGAACTGATCGTAACGCTGACGCTTCTGAGGGTCGCGAAGTACATCGTATGCTTCAGCTGCTTCCTTAAACTTCTCTTCTGCTTCTTTATCGCCCGGATTTCGGTCTGGGTGATACTTTATGGCCATTTTCTTGTAGGCCTTCTTTATTTCGTCATCAGTGGCTGTTTTTGAAACGCCAAGGACTTCGTAGAAATCACGCTTTGCCATATTACTGTGCTACTGCCACTTGTGAGTAACGAATCACTTTTTCGTTGAGAGTATAACCTGCCTTCATGCAGTCAATCACTTTTCCCTTCATTTCTTCTGGCTGACCAGGAACCATTGCTACAGCCTCATGGAAGTCTGTGTCAAAAGGCTGACCTACAGCATCAATCTTCTTAAGACCTTCCTGAGCAAGAAGCTTGAAGAACTTGTCAATAATCAGCTCAACACCTTCTTTTACTGCAGCAACATCTTCCATCTTTGCCATATTCTGCTGTGCGCGCTCAAGGTCGTCAATGATAGGAAGAATTGTCTTGATAACGCTCTCTCCACCATTCTTGATGAGCTCAGCCTTTGCTTTCATCTGCTGTTTGCGGTAGTTGTCAAACTCTGCATAGAGACGAAGGTACTTATCATTGCTGTCTGCAAGTTTTGCTTCTGCCTCTGCAAGCTTTTCCTCAACAGTTAATTCCTTCTTCTCTTCAACAACTTCTTCCTGAGTGTCAGCTGCATTCTCAGCTGCTGTTTCATTAACTTCTTCGTTAATGTTTTCGTTCTTTATATCCTTCTCCATAATTCTTTTGTTTTTACTTTCATTATGATACAAAAAAGATGCCAGCAGTGTGAGTGCTGGCATTTTTATGACAAAGTGTCTTGCTAATGTTACAATTCGTCAGAAGAATAGCCAATAGGGAGCTTGCGACAGTTATATGAAGATGCCATGATTTCGCCATAAGCACCGGCTGAAAGCAGAGCAAGGTAGTCGCCTCTCTTTGTTTTTGGCAATTGTATAGCTTTGTCAAACACATCTGATGATTCGCAGATTGGACCCACTACATCGTAAGTCTCTTCTGCTTCTGTGCTCGACAGATTGATAATCTTGTGGTGAGCATCGTAGAGGGCAGGGCGGATAAGGTCGGTCATGCCAGCATCTACGATAGCAAACTTCTTGAATGATCCTTCTTTTACATAATTCACTTTTGTGATGAGCGCACCACATTGTGCCACGATAGAACGGCCAAGCTCGAAGTGTACTGTCTGTCCTGGGCGAAGCTTCAAATGCTTGTTGTATGTTGCGAAGTAATCCGCAAAGTTTGGCACTGGGTTCTCCTCAGGATTCTGGTAGTCGATGCCTAAGCCGCCACCTACATTGATAATCTCGATTGCAAGACCAGATGCTTCAAGCTTATCCTGAAGCTCATTAATGCGGTTGGACAAAGCAACAAAGTCATCCATCTCAAGAATCTGGCTTCCGATGTGGAAGTGGAGCCCTTTGAACTGTATGTTCTTCAATGACTTAGCCAAGTGGATGAACTTTTCCATATCTTCCATTGCAATGCCGAATTTGTTCTCAGCCAAACCTGTTGTGATATTGGCATGAGTATGAGCTCCAACATTAGGGTTGATACGGAAACATACAGTTGCAACCTTGCCTTTTGAGCCTGCAATCTCGTTGATTACCTCAAGCTCAGGGATTGATTCCACATTGAAGCAGAATATCTCTTTGTCAAGGCCAAGTTCAATTTCCCAATCACTTTTACCTACTCCTGCAAACACTATTTTGTTGGCAGGGAATCCTGCTGCAAGCACTTGCTCAATTTCACCTCCGCTCACGCAGTCAATACCAAGGCCATATTCATTGATAACCTTCAAAACCTTAAGGTTGGCATTTGCTTTTACTGCATAGTGAACGAAATAGTTGCCATATTTCTCTGTTTCTGTGTTGATTACAGAGAGAGTTTGGCGGAGCAAATCCATGTCGTAATAGTAGAATGGAGTGCGTATGTTAGTGAACTTTTCTAATGGATACATGTTATTTTGTGTGTTGCGTGATAATTATTTTCCGTTGAACAAGTGGTCAGATAATGCCTGAAGTGCCTGCTTCTTATCCTCTGCTGAGATGAGGAATGAGATGTTGTGCTTGCTGCCACCGTAAGAAATCATTCTTACAGGAATGTCTTTCAAAGCCTCAGTTGCCTTTGACTCGAAACCAACATTCAGTGGGTCGAGGTCACCTACAACACAGATGATGCACATATTCTTATCAACATGCACATGACCGAACTTCTTGAGCTCATTAACGATAGCCTCAAGATTAGTTGTATTGTCAATAGATACACTAACACCTACTTCAGAAGTAGCAATCATGTCGATGCTTGTCTTGTAAGACTCGAAGATTTCGAATACCTTGCGGAGGAAACCGTAAGCAAGGAGCATTCGGCTTGAAGTGATTTTGATAGCAGTGATGTTGTCCTTTGCTGCTACTGCCTTAATCTTTCCGTGCTCAGTCTCGTTGCTGATGATTGTGCCTGGAGCAGTAGGATCCATTGTGTTGAGCAGCTTCACTGGAATACCTGCGTACTTAGCTGGCTGAACGCATGTAGGGTGAAGAATCTTTGCACCAAAGTATGCGAGTTCAGCAGCCTCTTCAAAGTGAAGGTGGCTGACAGGAGATGTCTTATCAACAAAACGAGGGTCATTGTTGTGCATGCCATCAATGTCTGTCCAAATCTGGATTTCAGAAGCACCAACAGCAGCACCTATGAGGCTTGCAGTATAGTCAGATCCGCCACGCTGAAGGTTGTCAATTTCACCGTAAGCATTGCGGCAGATGAAGCCCTGTGTAATGTAAATATCCTTACCTGCATTTTCCTGAAGCTGGACAGCAATCTTCTCGCGAATGTACTCAAGATCTGGCTCTGAGTTCTTATCTGTGCGCATGAATTCGAGAGCAGGGATAAGAGTTGCATTGTAGCCTTGCTCAATGAGGTAGTTAGTCACCATGTTTGTAGAGATAATCTCGCCTTGACCGACAATAATCTTCTCCTCAAACATTGTGAAGATACCCTTTGTGAATGAACGGAGGTAATCAAACTCTTCCTTAAGGAATGCGAGTGTCTGAGCCTTCATCTCTTCAGTAGAGTAGAGCTCGCTTACATGCTTCTTGTATTTAGCCTCAAGAACATTGATTGTCTCGTTTGCTCCTTCAGGGTTTTTCTTGTAGAGATAATCAGAGATTTCAACAAGTGAGTTTGTAGTTCCTGACATTGCAGAAAGAACAACAATCTTCTGCGATCCGTCAGTGATGAGTTTTACGACATCCTTCATTCTCTGAGGAGTGCCTACGGAAGTTCCGCCAAACTTAAGTACTTTCATTTT
>JAGHVC010000136.1 GCA_018064505.1 Candidatus Minthosoma caballi
ATTTCAGATTTTATTTGTACCTTTGCCATGTCATTCAATGATTTTGTTGAATTTTGGTTCGCAGCACAAATTTAGGTGAAATTATTGACATGGCAAAACCCTGAGCAACTTTTTGTTGCTCAGGAACTTATAAAAATAGTTAATTATTTCGCTGCGGATTTAAGGTATATAAAAAAGGGAAAAAAGATATTTAACTCTGAGTCCTCTGAGAACTCTGTGTTGAAATGAGAGCCGTGAACTCTGTGTTGAAATGACAGTCGTGACTTCTACACGCCGCGCCACCAGCCATCTTCCACTTTGCTGATCACCCTCACCAGCTCGTTCATCACCAAGCACATCTCGCGGCTCACAGCCGTCTCTTTCTGATACTCATAAGCCCAGCAGCTCACCTGCACCAATCGGCTCTCTGCACAAGCGTAAAACGCTTTTCCTCCAGGCTTATACCTCTCCGAGAAGCCATTGTCCATCACCTGAATGAATGGCAGCTGCTCCACCATCAGCTCCTTCATGATCTCGCGCTCACGAGGACTGATGAACGCCGACACCACCACTGCGCCCTCACGCGCTGCCTCCATCACCGCCTTCCTCTGCTGCTCAAAGAGCCCAGCATCCGCTCTGTGGCATATCAAGCTCACCTTGCGCGCCGCATTGAGAAGCGTTGGCGCGCCCAAGTAGTCGATATGAAGGAGTGGGGAAGAGAGGCTTGCCTCCTTCATATTCAGCCTCCTTGCCACCTTTTCCCATGCCGTTCTGCATGCATCTGCATTTCTGCTGAAGAAGCGGTCAGCCGCCACAGCGCGCTGCGCTCCCTCCCAGGTCCAGTTTCGGCTTCTCATGGCCCGATGGATGGCAAATAGCGGCCTCCTCTCGCCCTTGATGATGCGTCGCTCCGGGTTGGAGCGAATGTAGTCAATCTTCGTTTGCACCTCGTCGGGAGTGACAGCCTCCACATCGTTGTAGCCGCGCACGAAAAGGGCAGGGCCGCGGTAGCTGCGCGTGTGGTCGCGGTCTTGCCATTGCCTTTTGCCTTGCGCTGAAGCGCTTGGGTCAGTTTTCATGTTGCGCCAGTCAATGCCCAGCGTGTCCCAATACCGATGGGTGCAGCCAATCATGAAGCCATTCACTATTCTTCCAAGGTGCGTGGTGCCTCCTTTCTTTAAGTGCACCAGCCCATGTATGTGCTCTGGCATAACCTGAAAGGCGATGACTTCCACTTGAGGGTGGAACTGCGGCACAGTGTGCCATGTTTCTTCCACGCCCCGTCCCAGCTCCGTCATCTCCACCCGTGGCTCGTCAGCTGTTCCTTCCTTTCCTCCCGCCTTTCCTGCCATATACCCAAGCACAGGCGCCTCATCGCGCACATTCAGCGTGATGTGGAAATATCCCTCGCGATAGTCGGTCAGCTTGTCCCTTCGTTTTGCCTCGGGCAGCTCTGCCTCCTTCTTCTCAATCTTTAGTATTTGGTCGTATGTTAGGGGCATGGGGGAAAATTAAGAATTAAGAGTTAAGATTTATCAATTACTTCCCCCAAATATGGAAAGGAGTCTCTGCCGTTTCTTCCAATTCCTGGCGTGTTATATTTGTGAATGGAGATGGCTGTACATCAAGCACTTGAAGGAATTTGCTCCATCCCACTTGCTTGTCAAATTCTGATGCTTGATAGATTCTCAGAGCCTCGTTGTAGTCTTTCAGATTGTACTTGGCATAGTTGTAGTCGCTCTGGTAAGAAACGCTGTTCAGAGGTATGATGACCAAGCATGGCGAACAAAGCTCGTATGCTTCGTCAATACCAGATATAGGCTTAGGAGTGGTGCATGCGATGTGGCCCACCGACTTGATAGCATCCAGCAGCTCTGTGTGCAACTGCTTGAATGGGTTGTTCTTAGCTCCCACCTCGGTCAGCTCATTGTCAAGGATGCGCAGCATGTGGGTGATAGAGTATGAACATAGCATGTTTTTCAGAATTTTATTCTGCAGCTTTTTTCTCGCCTCAGGATACTTTTCAAATGCCTCCTGAGCACCCGGAGTAGGAGCAACTCTGAGCCAGTACATCAATTGAGGAGCATCGCAGTAAGTGTAATGTTCGTCAAGACTTGTCTCTGGGTCGAATAGGCCATCAGCGATTACATACGGCTTGAGATCGTTTGGTATTTCATCCAATTTATAAACCCAATGCTCCTGTGCTATCTCGCAATGGTTCACAGCGTAGCGGATGTAAGGAGCGAAATTGTCGCCCAGTGCAGGTGCCGCAGCTGCAGGCTGAATAGACTCACTGCTTGTGAATTTCTCAGCCAGCGTATTTGAAGCCTTCTTCAGCACGGAGGTGATGTTGCTAAGCTTTGTGAGGTTGTAGAATCCAAGATCGGCATAGTTCATGTCATTCTTTCCCCACCATTCTGCCGAAGCATTGTAATCCACATACTGGCAGAAAGCACTCTCCATGCTTGCCTCGTCAGCATTTGCGTTCTTCAGAACACTTATCAGCTTTCTGTAGTCGCCGCCCTCGCCAGGAGCAACCTCCATGGCAGCGAGCAGATACTTAGCTGCCTTAGAGTATGCATAGACATTCTCATACATGTTCATGAGGCATGCGTCGGCGTAGAGCACATCCACGCCGCCAGCATTGTTAATGCCAGTCATCACATCTATGTCAGTAAAATACTTGCCGTCCAGGTTGTCGTCTTCAAATATTGTGCGCGTAGTCAATTTACCATCTGCAGCAATGTCCCAGCCTCTGCCGTGGTCATTCATGATGAGCAAGGTGTGCTTAGCGTTAGGGTATTTTTCCTTGCTCCATTTGATGAAGTCTGCAAGGCTTTCAGGGCTTGCAATGTCGTAAGTCTCGTCGCCAATCTTCTCAGACTTCAAGTTATTCATATAGTATATCACAGACTCATCGGTCAAATAAGGGTAGTTGGGTGATTCCTCCTTGAAGGTTCCCGTGAACTCAGCGTTGTCATCGTATGTGAAGCGCCGTGTGCCGTTAAAGTTGGCACACTTGGGTTCTTCCTGATACATATATGAGAGCTTGTACTCGAAAGTCATTTTGACATTTTCGTTGCCACCTTCGTCGATAGCCTGCATGATGTTGGATAAGATGAAACCATCGAGTTCGCCTCCGCCAACGCCATACATCATGACGAGATAGTTAGGACCTTCAGACTCTGGTGCATCAGGAGTGTCGTCCGAGTCCTGGCACGAATTGAAAGCAAGCATGCTAATTGCTGCTGCAAATAGGAGAAATAGTTTTTTCATATTGTGAAAGTTGTTAATTATATTGCAAATATACGCATTTTTCCTTCTGAAAAAAGCTTAAGTAAAGGAAAAATAGTAAAAATATTAAAAATTAGGTTTTTCTTCTTAGCGCAAAGCGCAAATTTTACACAAAAATGCGTGTTTGAGCCAAAGAAAAAGGGTAGTGGAGCAGCTAAAGTAACGAAGAAAGAAAAAATGTAAAAATATTTGATAATCAATGAAAAATAATTGACAAAATGCTTGCAGGATTGAGCAGAAATCCGTATCTTTGCATAAGAAAATAAAAGACCCACCCCCTTGCCCCTCCCTTACAAGGAGGGGAGAGGATAGCAGAGGATCTTTACGCTTAACTTGTAGTTTTAACCCTTAATTATTTTAACCATTTTCTTTAACCTAATTCTTAATCTCACTCCCTCTTATCCATCCGCATGGTGTTCCTCCCCTTGGGGAGGTTAGGAGGGGTCTCTTAACCCTTATTCATTATGGACTCAAAAAAAACTGATTGGAAACTTTGGGCACAGATTGTGCTTACAGTATTGACTGCGATTGCTTCTGCATTAGGTATCACCAGCTGTATAAGCAAAATAATCTAGTGCTATGAGAGAGATCACGGAAATCATCATCCATTGCTCAGCTACGGCTGAAGGCAAGGACTTTGGTGCTGCCGACATTGATCGCTGGCACAAGAACAGAGGCTGGTCTTGCATTGGCTACCATTTTGTTGTTCGTCTGGACGGCACGGTGGAGCAAGGGCGGCAAATGCGAATGGCTGGAGCGCATTGCGCAGGTCACAACATGTGTTCGATAGGAGTGTGCTACATTGGCGGATGCGCAGCTGACGGCGTCACGCCTAAGGACACACGCACAGAGGCTCAGAAGCGCGCATTGAAAAACATTGTTACGGTGCTCAAGGCGTGCTATCCAAACGCAACGATTCATGGTCATCGTGAGTTTTCTGCAAAGGCTTGCCCTTGCTTTGATGTGGTGGATATATAGTGACGAAGGAGCGATAACTTCTATTAAATCTAACCTACATTATTCATGGTTTCAACACAGAGTTCTCAGAGGACTCAGAGATTCAAAGAAGTATAATTGTGACAGATAAAAAACTCTGTGTCCTCTGTGACCTCTGTGTTTCAAAGCTTTATATTATCGTATGAATAATACAGGCTAAAAACCTATTAAAACCCTTTAATTAATTATGAAGATAATTCTTTCCCGATACTGGGGCGATGCCATGCAGACAAAAAGCAGGATGAAGTTTGTGGATGCGCGAGGCAAGACGCAGCTGGAGTGTGAGGCTCGTGAACCAGCTTTTGCCGATTTCACCGAGACTTTCAGGGGCTGTTCGCATTACTGCCTTCCTGCTGGAGTGTTCGAATGCAAGGTAGTGCCTACGGAGTTTTCTCCTACGACGCTGATGGTGCAGAAAGCCCCTGGACATCGCAGTTGCACGATTGCCTGGAGCGATGTGAAGCAAGTGATGAGCAACAGCGTTCTTGTGGGACAGTCAGACGGCGACGAGAATCCCGAATGGCGACGCATGGAGCAGCAGGAAGAGACTTTCTGCATCCTTGATGAGCTTGTTCGTTGGGCGTATGTGGCTAATGAAAAGATCGTTTTGTATGTTGAAAACGAGTATGTGATTATTTGACTTTAGAAGTTAAAGAAGTTAGAGAAGTTAGAGAAGTTAGAGGAGTTAAAGACGAATGTTATGCTGGACACATCCTCTGGTATCGTCTTAACATCAAAGCTTCGGAGTATCGTCTTAACTTCAAAGCTTCGGAGCATCGTCATAACATCAAAGCTTCGGAGTATCGTCTTAACTTCAAAGCGACGAAGGAGCTAACTTCTTTAACTCCTTTAACTCCTATCAACTTTTAACTTTTAACTCTTAACTTTTAACTCTTAACTTTTAACTCTTAACTTT
>JAGHVC010000023.1 GCA_018064505.1 Candidatus Minthosoma caballi
ATTAATACTCCATAGAAACCATCTATCATCTATCATCTTTTTACACCAAAAATCTCAATTCATTTTCAAAACAAGAAATCCACCTAACAAATTTGGAATAAAGATTATCAAATTATCCTTTCGCTAACAAAACATAATTAACATAAAATGCATCATTTACACATGCCAAATGCAAATGTCATTTGTTATTTTGTAAAAAAAGAGAGCCCTAATCGCGAAAGTACGAAAGGGCTCTCTTGTTAATTGCATTAAAGCGTGAATTACTTCACAGGAGTGATGATGAATGTGTATGAGTAATCCTTGTATGGCATCTGGTATTCGCTGCGTGGCCATGCACCCCAAGAGTTGACACAACCAACTCCCATCATGCGTGCTGCAATGTGAACATCAGTGAATGGGCGTGGAGTGAGATCGCCAGAGTGGCGCTGAGTGCGGCCCTTGTCACGACCAGAGTAGAGGTCATCTTCTGTGTAGTTGAGCGACTGGCACTCGAGTGGCTCTGTGCCTTCAAACTTGAGACCCTTACCGTCTTTGTTTGTGAGCTGCCAGTAGCGTACAGCAGTCTTGTTGCCACTCTCCTGCGGACGAATGTATGGATAGTACTGCTCTGCCACAGTCTGCTTCCATACGCCGAGATTTTCTGAGAGGTTGCGGTCAATATAGTTCTCACGAGGACCCTTGCCGTAGTACTCAATCTGACAGAACTCTTCAGGCATCTGCATCTTCATGCCGTAGCGGAGAAGTTGTGGCTTTTCCTTTGCCTCAGGATCGACAGTCATTGCCTGAGTGATGACAAGCTGACCTGCAGGAGTCATTGTGTAGGTGAGAGTGAGGTTAGCGCCTGTTTGAGCTACTTCATAAATGGCTGTGACAACCTGGTTCACGCCGTCAGCTTTGATGTCGAACGACTTTTTCTGGAGGCGTGGATTCTGCCATACAGAAAGACGATTCTGCATGCCTGCACCGTAGTCGTTGTCTGTTGGAGCGCGCCAGAAGTCAGGAAGAAGCTGTGCACCGTCCTGCATCATTGGCTTGCCATCAACATCGATGTAAGAGATGAAGCCATTAGAGTCGCTGAATGTCACCTTCACACCGTTGGCAGTAAGTGCAGTGTAAGCAATGCGCTTGTCAACCTCAACTGAAGGTGCTGCACTACTCTTCTTTGCCTTAGGGTCAGCTGCAGGCTGAGCTGTGATGTCTGCAACCTTAGGGAATGCATACTCTGTGAGCACAAACTGCTCACGAGCTATCTCCTCACCTGCCTTGCGAAGACCTTCTGGACGGCCAATCTGATAGCTGATGTTGCAGACGATTTCCTTACCTTTGTATTCATCGTTAGCGAGCGCCTGAGCAATGTCCTCGATGGTGATTGTCTGTCGGCCCTGAGGAACGATGCGTCGCATTGAGATGTTTTCTTCGCCCTTAGCAACGCTCTTGCCTTCTACTTGAATCTCGTAGCGGAGAATGGTGTTGAAGATAGGAGTAAAGAAGTTTTCATTATATATCTCGATGGCACCAGTCTTGGCATCCTTGAGCGTTGTCCAGATATTCTGGTAACAATACTGAATCTCATATGCGTGTGGATTTGGCACACGGTCTGGAGATATTACACCATTAATGTTGAAGTTATTATCTGATGCAGGGAAGCGTCCGTAGTCGCCACCGTATGTGTAGATTGGCTTACCTGTGATCTTTGATGTGCCACGAAGGCCCTGATCAATGAAGTCCCAGATGTAACCGCCCTGATAGTTAGGATACTTGCGGATGAGATCCCAGTATTCCTTCATGCCGCCACCTGAGTTGCCCATAGTGTGGCAGTACTCGCACTGAATGAGTGGCTTGTTGTACTTCTCATTGTTAACATAGCGCTCGCACCAGTTGTAGTCTGCATACATAGGGCAAGTGATGTCAGTAGCGCGACCTTCTGTGTGAGCTTGTTCATACTGGCATGGACGACTTGGGTCGTATGCCTTGACGAAGTCATAAGCATCCTCGAAGTTCTTGCCGTAGCCTGCCTCGTTGCCAAGCGACCAAACGATGATAGATGGGTGATTCTTCAAGACATATATATTATGCTGCTGACGCTCTGTGTGGGCATCGTGGAAGAGTGGATTCTTGGCAAGTGTCTTATCGCCGTAGCCCATTCCGTGGCTCTCAATGTTTGTTTCAGCTGTGATATAGATACCATATTCGTCGCAAAGCTCATACCAGCGTGGGTCGTTTGGATAGTGGCATGTGCGATCTGCATTGACATTGAGCTGCTTCATTACCTGAATGTCCTGAATCATGCGCTCAACGCTTACTACATAGCCTCCGTCTGGGTCGAGTTCATGGCGGTCAACACCTTTAATGAGGATTGGCTGGCCATTAACAAGGAGCTGCTTGTTCTTAATTTCCACTTTGCGGAAACCTACCTTCTGAGGAATTACCTCCACAACCTTGTCACCATCCATAAGCTTGATGTAGAGATGATAGAGGTTTGGCTGCTCTGCAGACCACTTGCTTGGATTCTTCACTTCGATGTCAGCTTCTCCCTTGCTGTCTTTGCCGAGGATGACATTGTATTCGGCAACATTTGAACCGCGGTTGTCCATGAGAGAGAGAACAACATTCTTTCCTGCTGCAGCTTCACCAGTAATGCGGACATTGAGCTTTCCATCTATGTAGTCATTGACCAAATCTGGAGTGATGAAGACATCTTCTATATGGCTCTGCGGACGAGCGTAAAGATATGCCTCGCGAGCAATTCCACAAAGACGCCAGAAGTCCTGATCCTCAAGATAAGAACCATCGCACCAGCGCATAATCTGCATTGCAATGAGGTTTTCCTGACCAGGAATAAGATACTTAGTGACATCAAACTCTGCTGCCACCTTTGAGTCCTCAGAGTAGCCTACATACTTGCCATTGATATAGACTGTGAGGTTGGAAGTGGCTGATCCAATGTGCATGTACATCTTCTCACCCTTCCAATCGGCAGGGATGGTGAAGGAACGGCGGTATGAACCTACATGGTTGTTCTTGTCTTGAACATAAGGGGGATTGGTCTCCCAGTCGTGACGCCAAGCATAGCTTGTGTTTGTGTAGATTGCATCACCGTAGCCATTGAGCTCCCAAATGCCAGGAACAGGCATTGTGCCCCACTTGCTATCGTCGTAGTTGACAGCAAAGAAATTGGCTGGACGCTCGTTGGCATTCTCCACCCAATTGAACTTCCATGTTCCCTCAAGAGAGAGGTAACGACTCGACTGCGCCTTTGCATTGACGCGTGGAGAAACATCATTCTTCGCTAAGTCCATTGACTCGTATGCGAAGTAGTTTGCCACATCAGTCTTTCTGTTGACTTGATTTATGGCAGGATCATTCCACACGGGCTGCTTCTGAGCAAATGCTGTAGCAGCACAAAGTGACATGACCGATAAAAGATAAGGTTTTAAGTTCATAGTTTATGGTTAGTTAATATTTATTTAGTCACTATGATTTGTTTGAAATAAATTTATTTCATGCAAAAGTAATAACAAAAATCCGTTTTCACAAATTTATAATGGGAAAACATAAAAAAAACTAATCGATGAACTTTGCGAATTATGATGAATGAAAGAGGCTTAACGATGTGACAAATGATGGTTAGCGAATCTTGGATTTGTAATCCTGCCAACGAGTACGAATTGAATTTACATAGTCGTAAGTCTCTGAGCCTCTGAAGTATCCATGCTTTACTTCTGGCTGGTTATAGTACTCTGACTGACTCATTTTCAAGACAAAAACATCTACATTTCCTCTCCACACATCGGCATTCTTGCCGTATTTGCGAGCAAGAGCCCGAGCATCATCAACATGGCCAGGGCCTGCATTGTAAGCAGCAAGGATGAAGTTGATGCGCTCATCGGAGTCTGTAACGGATGAATAGTGAGTATTGAGCTGATTGATGAGCTTGACAGCTCCCTTAACATTCTCTTCTGGAACGAAGACATTGTTCTGAGACACACCCATGGAACGAGCTGTGGAAGGCATGAGCTGCATCAATCCCATAGCTCCCATGTAAGAAACAGCTTGAGGATCGAATGCGGACTCTTGATATGCTTGAGCAGCAATGAGTTTCCAATCCCAGCCACATACAAGGGCATTGCGTTTAAAGATGTCGTCATAAACTGATATTTGTCCCTTTGCTGCATTTAGCATAGGGGATTTGACTTGACGACGAGGGGTGTAGACCTTGCCTGATGATGTACGAACCTTAATGGTAGTGTAATCGAAGAAAGATGAGTAGTGGCTCTTCATCCACGAATCAAGAGAAGATGCAAGCTCGTGGGAAGATTTTCTGACAGCCCAGGCTGTGCGTCGATTGTTGGTGGATAGGCTCTTATCACCACGCTTGATGCTGATGCTGTCGAGGAAATTGCAGATGGGCTTCTCGCCACAATATGAGAGTGATTCAGAAAGTGAGTCACAGACAGAAATGTTGAAAGCAATAATGTCCCCCTCACCGTTCTGGAGCTTGCTAACAAGCTCCTTTTCTGTGGCAGAAACATCTACTCGGATACATACTCCTATGCTTTTGGCGTATTCGTTAGCAATCATGTATTGAAGGCCGAAGTTTTCTCCTCGAAATTCAAAAAAACTGCTTGGTCCATAAGTGGTTAAAATGATGAGTTCGCCATTTGTCTGAATATCGCTAAGGTCGAATTTTGGATTGCTTTCACCTTGATTTTTTGCAAAAGGTGACTGCCCAATTCCATTTCCCTCACTCTGTTGAGTGCATGAAACGAAACTGAGCAGTAAATATATGAACACTAATATTTTAGTGACGCTGTTGTGAAGCACGGCTCTTGACTCTTTGTCTGATTTCAGCCTTATGCTTTGCTGCACCAGAACCGTGAGCTCCTGTCTGGTAACCTTTCTTGCGAGCCTTAGTCTTCACCTTGTTGGGGTCTTCCTTTTTGGCTTTCTTCTGGCCGCCAAAATTGATGCCATTCATGATGGCATACTGAATCTCATTGTCTGTTGCCATAATAAGCTATATTTTGAATATTAATGATGGAAAAGACGAATGCCTGTGAATGACATTGCAATGTCGTACTTGTCGCAAGTCTCGATAACATTGTCATCACGAACAGAACCTCCAGCCTGTGCAATGTACTGAACACCAGACTTGTGAGCACGCTCAATGTTGTCGCCGAATGGGAAGAATGCGTCTGATCCAAGGCACACATTTGTATTCTGAGCAATCCATGCCTTCTTCTCCTCGATTGTGAGTGGCTCTGGCTTCTCTGTGAAGAACATTTCCCAAGTGCCGTCACGAAGAACATCTTCGTATTCATCACCAATGTAAACATCGATTGTATTGTCACGGTCTGCACGACGGATGCCTTCCTTGAAAGGAAGATTCATCACTTTTGGGCACTGACGGAGCCACCAAATATCAGCCTTATTACCAGCAAGACGAGTACAGTGGATACGGCTCTGCTGACCAGCACCAATACCGATAGCCTGACCATCCTTTACATAGCAAACAGAGTTAGACTGAGTGTACTTGAGGGTAATAAGTGCAATCTTGAGGTCACGCTTAGCTTCTTCTGTGAAGTTCTTGTTCTGAGTTGGGATGTTCTCAAAGAGATTGTCTCCTGTAAGGTCAATCTCATTGCGTCCTTGCTCAAATGTAACGCCAAACACTTGCTTGCTTTCAATTGGAGCTGGTTTGTATGAAGGGTCAATCTTAATTACATTGTAAGTGCCCTTGCGCTTCTCCTGAAGAATCTTGAGAGCTTCTGGAGTGTAGTCAGGAGCAATGACGCCATCACTAACCTCACGCTTAATGAGAGTTGCTGTTGCCTCATCGCAAGTGTCAGACAAAGCAATGAAGTCGCCGTAAGAAGACATACGGTCTGCACCACGAGCACGAGCATATGCGCACGCAATTGGAGAAAGCGGAATCTTCACATCATCAACAAAGTAAATCTTCTTAAGAGTGTCGCTGAGTGGAAGGCCAACAGCTGCTCCTGCAGGGCTTACATGCTTGAATGATGCTGCTGATGGAAGGCCTGTAGCTGCTTTGAGCTCTTTCACAAGCTGCCAGCTATTGAGAGCGTCGAGAAGGTTAATGTAGCCTGGACGACCACTAAGCACTTCTATTGGCAGTTCACCTTCTTCCATGTAAACTCGAGAAGGCTTCTGATTTGGGTTACACCCATACTTCAATGCTAATTCTTTCATGTCTAAACTAAATAATTGAATTGATTTCTTAATTTTGTGCAAAGTTAGGATATTTTTTCAAAAAAACATAGAAACCTAACAAATTACTACTGAAAAACAATAAAGTGCTTTGTATTGAAAAAGAATTTTCTTACTTTTGCATCGAATTTTACACAACAACATTTATATTTAAAAATTAAATGAAGACAAAGACTAAGCTTACGCTTGATTGTTTGGACAAAAGCAATGTTTGGACAGTGACTCCAAGTGAGTTGAGTCAAATGATTATTGATGCAAAGAAGAAGCGTGAAGAGTTTCAGGAGAACGAAAAGCATTACATGAACATTATTAAGGTTGTTTTTGATATTCAATACCTGAAGCGTGAGGATACAGCCAAAATCAGCCAGTTGGAGAACTCACACTATGAAGTGTTCTCTACTCCAGACGAAGGCGTAAACAATGCAATTGCTATCAGAAAGCATCCAATAAAGAAGGTTACAGACCTTACTCTTGAAAATATTCAGCACCTTGAAGCTTATGAGGTTCTGGAACTGATTGCCAATAACATGGGCACAGGCTGGAAGGGGCTTCCACTTGCTGTTCAAGACATCATTGAATCTGCATTCTTTGTTGACTGCACTGTGATGCCAACAGTTACTATGCGTAAGGTTGGTGGTATCATCGACCGCAGAAAAGAAGATGGTTACGAAGTGCTTGAACTAGAAAAAGGCACATGGTTGGAGGGAATCTTCATGAAACCAAAGCCAAAGGTTGAGAAAGTACACATCGACTACAGCATTGACGATGAAGAAGATGGCCGCAAGCGTCGCCGCAAGCATGTGGAAGAAGATGAGGACAACTTTGAAGAGGAATCTTTCGAAGAAGAGGATGAAGACATGGACGACGAAGAGCTCAAGAAGCTTGATGGCGAAGTGGACGATGAAATGGAGGATGAAGAACCAGACGAAAGCAATCTTCAAATCGAAGATTTCGATGCAATTGACGAGGTTGACGAGGATGAAGAGTAACTCTCAAATAATGAAATGAGTAGTTATCTCAAAAATCAACAAATAAATCTCATAAAAATGAAATGAGTTGATTTCGCAAATACATGTTTTTTACAACAAAAAGGAAGATGTTCGTTTTGAGCACCTTCCTTTCTTTTATATATTGATTATCTGGTATTTTATTGCTTTGTTATATAGTCAATCTCACTAATTACAATCTACTAATCCTTGTAATAATCGATGTTTTCTTTTGTAAGCAACTCTATAGACATGTAATGATCGCGAGGAAGCTTCATCTTCAGCACACACATATTAAACATCGAACGGAAGCAATTAAGTCCTTGATTGTGTGGATGCTGCGCAATCAAGAAATCGGCAGAGCCATTCTTTATGCATTCAACATTAGCATCAACTGCATCATAGCCAAGCAATGTAACATGAGGGTGTTCAGGCATCTCATCTTTTAAGAAGTTAGCAATGATGTGAATAGACGAATTGAATGATAGTCCGTGTCTAATGTCCTTGTTTGTCGTGAAGAACTCACGCATCACATCTTTCATTCCTTGCTTATCGTATGCCATTAGAATAACCTCAACAATCTCAATGTCAGGGCAATGCTTCTTCATGTATTCTCGAAAACCTACCTCACGATTCATCTGCTGACGACTTGCAACACGACCTTCACCAATAACTTTAAAGAGGGCTATCTTCTTTGTCTTTGAGTCTGCTGCTAATGACATGATACGCCCAGAAAATGCACCACTCTTTTTTGAATCTTGTCCATAAAATACGAGGTGATAAAACTCTGGCCAATTCGAATCAAGCAAAGCATATGGAATTCCTCTCTCATTTAGTTGAGTGGTGAAGTTTTCCATTATCTTATAGTTGAAAATAGGGCCAATAATTACTGTGTCAGGATTTGAATCAATAAGATTCTGGCATTCAATCTTGAATGTCTCATCATTGAATGGATCGTAGCGGAAAACCTTGAAAGATATTTTGAAGTCATTGAAACGGCGAACGCCATCAGAGAGTCCTTTCTCTACTCTCGCCCAATAGCTATCCTCCTCATGCATTGGAAGAATTGCAACAAAGTGATGAACTTTATTGTTTGCTAATGCACTTGCATAGTGGTTTGGCGTAAAATTGATTTCGTCAAGCACTTTCTGCACTTTCTCCAAGCTAATCTTGGAGACATTATCTCGGCCATGAATCACGCGGTCGACTGTACCAACTGATACTCCTGCTCGGTCCGCAATATCCTTGATGCGGAGCTTTGGTTGAATATCCATCTTTTACCTAATTCAATACTTTTTCCTTCAAAATGTTATTCTTCCAGACAATTCTGGTTTATTGGCTGTTACTGATTCTCTAAGCTTTATTTCATAGAAAATCGCCACAAAGTTAATTATTTTTAATTGAATAAAAATGCAAAACAATGAAAATTTAAATCGAACAATGATTTTTGCCGAAAAATCATGTATCTATCGCAAAAATCCACTATATTTGCATGAAATTTTCATATAGAATACATAATATGGCTAAAATTGTAACAATGGGCGAGATTATGCTCCGCCTTTCTCCGGAAGGAAACTATCGTTTTATTCAAGCAGAAAAGTTCAATATCATACCTGGTGGTGGCGAGGCTAATGTTGCCATCAGCTGTGCTAACTATGGACACGACTGCTACTTCATCTCTAAGCTTCCAAAGCATGAGATTGGACAAATAGCAGTTAACGCAATGCGTCGCTATGGCGTAAACACAGACTTCATTGCTCGTGGCGGCGACCGTGTCGGTCTTTACTACGCAGAGACTGGCGCAAGCATGCGTCCATCAAAGGTTATATACGACCGCGCTCATTCTTCAATCGCAGAGGCTAAGCCTGAAGATTGGGATTTCGATAAGATTTTCGAAGGTGCAGATTGGTTCCACTGGTCAGGTATCACTCCTGCAATCAGCGACGAATCAGCAGAGTGTCTCCGTCAAGCTTGTATCGCAGCAAAGAAACATGGCGTAACAGTTTCTGTTGACTTGAATTTCCGCAAGAAGCTCTGGACTTCAGAGAAAGCTATCTCAATCATGCGTCCATTGATGCAGTATGTTGATGTGTGCATTGGTAATGAAGAAGATGCAGAACTTTGCCTTGGCTTTAAGCCAGACGCAGATGTTGAAGGAGGCGAAACAAATGCTGCTGGATATGAAGGTATCTTCAAGCAAATGAAGGAAGAGTTTGGGTTCAAATATGTTGTTTCTACTCTCCGCGAATCATTCTCTGCAACTCACAATGGCTGGAAGGCTCTCATCTATGATGGCAAGGAATTCTATCAGTCTAAGCGCTACGACATCAACCCAATTATCGACCGCATCGGTGGTGGTGACTCGTTCTCAGGCGGACTTATCCATGGCCTCCTCACAAAGCCAACTCAGGGTGAAGCTCTTGAGTTCGCAGTAGCAGCTTCTGCATTGAAGCACACAATCAACGGTGACTTCAACTTAGTTTCTGTAGAAGAGGTCGAGGCTCTCGCTGGTGGTGCTGCCAACGGCCGTGTTCAAAGATAAAAGCCCCCTAATCCCCGAAGGGGGCATCCAGTCGGATGAAACCGATTGATTGCTTTCGGGGAATATCTATTACTAATCGGTCATTCTCCCCCAAAAATCCGAATGGCCGCCCCCTTTGGGGGATGGGGGCCTTATATGGCTAAATTCGATAAATTTCAGGTGATGGCAAAAATCGCTGCCGCACCTATGGTTCCTGTATTCTACAACAAAGATGTTGATGTTTGCAAGAATGTAATCAAAGCATGCTACGAAGGTGGCGTACGCGCTTTCGAGTTCACAAACCGCGGTGACTTCGCTCATGAAGTTTTTGGCGAGCTCTCTAAGTGGGTTGCAACTGAGTGCCCAGAACTTGCTCTCGGTATTGGCTCAGTCGTTGACGCTCCAACAGCAGCTCTCTATCTTCAGCTAGGCGCAAACTTCGTTGTAGGCCCATTGTTCAACCCTGATGTTGCAGTTGTCTGCAACCGTCGTTGTGTAACATATTGCCCAGGCTGCCTCACTCCATCTGAGATTGGCAAGGCTCAGGAAGTTGGTTGCGACTTCACAAAGGTATTCCCTGGTGATGTAGTTGGCCCTAATCTCGTGAAAGGCCTTATGGCTCCAATGCCATGGTCAAAGATTATGGTTACCGGAGGCGTTGCTCCTGAAGCAGAGAACTTAAAGTCATGGTTCAAAGCAGGTGTATTCTGCGTAGGCATGGGCTCAAAGCTCTTCCCTGGCGATAAGGTTAAGGCTGGTGATTGGCAGTATGTTACTGACAAGTGCAAGGAGTGCTTTGATGTAATCAAGGAAATAAAAGGTTAACACATTATTTATTAAAATAAAAACAACAAACCAATGACAATTTCAAATCTTCAGGTTGCTCGTGCTGCTTATCAGCCAAAGCTTCCTAAGGCTCTCCAGGGTCCTGTAAAGGCTGTTGAGGGCGCTGCTACTCAGTCAGTAGGCAATCAGGAGGAGATAAAGGCTCTCTTCCCAAACACTTATGGTATGCCAGTTATCACATTCGAAGCTGGCGAGAAGGTTGAACTCCCTGCATTCAATGTAGGTATCATCCTCTCTGGTGGTCAGGCTCCTGGTGGTCACAATGTGATCTCTGGTCTCTTTGACGGTGTTAAGTCTCTCAATCCAGCCAACAAGCTTTATGGCTTCATCCTTGGTCCTGGTGGTCTCGTTGATCACAAGTACATGGAAATCACTCCAGAGCTCATGGATCAGTATCGCAACACTGGTGGTTTCGACATCATCGGTTCTGGTCGTACTAAGCTCGAGAAGGAAGCACAGTTCGAAAAGGGCATCGAGATTCTCCGTGAACTTGGCATCAAGGCTCTCGTAATCATCGGTGGTGACGACTCTAACACTAACGCTTGTGTACTTGCTGAGTACTATGCTGCTAAGAAGTATGGCGTTCAGGTTATCGGCTGTCCTAAGACTATCGACGGTGACCTCAAGAACGAGCAGATTGAGACTTCATTCGGTTTCGACACAGCTTGTAAGACTTACTCAGAGCTCATCGGTAACATCCAGCGCGACTGTAACTCAGCTCGCAAGTACTGGCACTTCATCAAGCTCATGGGCCGTTCTGCATCTCACATCGCTCTTGAGTGCGCTCTTCAGTGCCAGCAAAACATATGCCTCGTTTCTGAGGAAGTTGAGGCTTAGGCAATGTCGCTCGACGATGTTGTAACATACATCGCTGAGGCAGTAGCTGCTCGTGCTGCTGAGTGTAACAACTTCGGTACTGTCCTCATCCCAGAAGGTCTCATCGAGTTCATCCCAGCCATCAAGAAGCTTATCGCTGAGCTCAATGAAGTTCTCGTAGATCCAGCTACTGGCGAGATGCGCGAGTTCCCTTCAAAGGAAGAGCAGGTTGCATTCGTAA
>JAGHVC010000102.1 GCA_018064505.1 Candidatus Minthosoma caballi
CAGTGGCACATCGTCAAGAGCGTGTATGGCATCAAGAAATGAAAAGAGCCCCGAAACATCCTCTTCTCAACAAACCGGATTTCTTCACGATTAAGTTTTAGTTAATAAAATATAGAGCTCACCCCTCGCACCGTCAGTGATGATAGTGCGAGGTCTTCTTTTTCTCTTCATCATCACCTTTTCCTCCTCACTCGCTCCCCCTTTCATCTTTCCCTAACATTATCGATTATACGCCATTGGCGAACAAGTCAAAGTGAGCCAATCTTACTTTGCAAAATAAACCCAAATCCCTCATTGAGGGATGAATATTGCCTAAATAAGCACTCATTGAGGGAATTTTTATACAAAAACATTCCCTCATTGAGGGATTTTTGCTATCTTTGCAACGAAATTTCATGCTTTTCTGCTGTTTTTGCAAAAAGGGAACAAAGTAATAATTGCTGCTTATGATAGACAACACATTATATGAATATATGGAGGAGCTGTTGCGTCACACTCCTATGGGCTTCAAACGATATAAGTATGAAGAGGTGGACTGGAATGGTCGCCTGACAGGAATTGTCGGCCCACGAGGCGTAGGCAAGTCAACCATGTTGCTGCAGTACATTATTGCGAATCGCAATGAAGGAATGCATCTGTATGTTACAGCCGATGATTCTTATTTCTCAACACACTCGCTGTCTGAACTTGCCAGTGAGTTTGTAAAGGAGGGGGGCACACATCTGTATATTGATGAGGTGCATAAATACAGCGGCTGGTCGAGCGAACTGAAGCAGATTTACGATAAGTATCATGAACTGAAAGTGACTTTCACTGGTTCATCAGTCCTTGACATAACAAAGGGAGAGGCAGACTTGAGCCGGCGCGTTGTGTTGGAGTACATGCAAGGACTGTCTTTCCGCGAATACCTGGAACTGTATCATGACATAAAAGTGGCAGCATATACTCTTGAGGATATTCTTGCGCACAAGGTTACACTACCAGACCTTCCTCATCCTCTGCCATATTTCCGCGAATACTTGAAAGAAGGGTATTATCCATTTGCCAAAGAAGGAAGATTCGCAACGCGTATGTTGCAGGTTGTCAATCAGACCATAGAGGTTGACATTCCTCAATATGCTGATATGAAGGCATCTACAGCTCGCAAGTTGAAGCAAATGCTGGTCATTGTCTCTGGCATTGCACCAGTCAAGCCTAATGCTGACAGTCTTGCGCGAGAGGTTGGCGTGAGCAAAAACAACATATCTGACTACTTGCTCTATCTTGAGAAAGCTGGGATGATTGGTCAGTTGCGCGACGACACAAGCGGACTTGTCGCTTTGGGAAAGGTTGAGAAAGTGTATGTTGACAATCCAAGCCTGATGACAACACTTGCAGGCGGCAATCCCAATATAGGCAACCTTCGTGAGACTTTCTTCTATAATCAGATGCGCGAAAGATACACTATCACTTCATCGCGCGAGTCCGACTTCAAAATAGATAAATATACATTCGAAATAGGAGGAAAGAAAAAAGGCAAGAAACAAATAGAGGATGTTCCGAACGGCATTGTCGTGCGTGATGACATAGAATATGGACACAATATCATCATACCTTTGTGGCATTTCGGTCTTACTTATTAATGTGATTTTGAAATGCTAAGTCGATTTCTTGGTGCATAAACAAAACAGTCCTTGCTCTTTCCCAAACCGCAGAGAATGACATGAAACGCTGCACATGATATGAAAGGGGTATCAAAACTGACACCCCTCTTCCTTACAACAGATTTTCGTTGATTCAAATACAATAAGCCATACAAGGCGCAGCCCGAAGGAAGGAAAATGCGGTGCATTATTCGTTGTCCTCTGTAGGGATGTTCACTTTAATTTCAATCACAACCTCGTCACCTCCCGTATATGTCCAATTATTTATCCATGTTTCATCAGGTCGCTCCATTGGAACAAGCGAATACTGGTATGGATCATGCTTGATAAGTTCACCGCGGCCTGAGATATCCTCGACATTTCCAGGTTTGACATAAAAAGTCCATGGGGCAGTAGCCTTATATCCCTCGCGCAGCGTTGCATGATTTTCCTGTGTCATCCTTTGGTAGTCGCCGACATCAGATTGCAATATGGGTGTGTGCGTATAAAAACCAGGCCGATCAGGGATAGGAATATAACCACAAAGATAGGGTCTGCTCTGGCTCGTAACAACATCGTAATCATATAGGCTATAGTCGAAAATAGCTTCTTTGATTATATAGTTCTGCGAATCAGATACATCTAGCAGAATGTTAAATCTGTAACTATCTGTTCTGGTGTGTGTGCTGTTATTATAACACTCGTCGCCATTTTCGTCCCATCCGCATTTATTTTCGGAATTCCTCTCAGTTGTTTCTGTGCTTACTCCTATTAGACGATACAGATTTTCATCTTCCTGTCGCACACTGCAAGGAATTGGGGTGTAACATCCAATTAGTCCACCTCTTTCGATTTTCCCATCTTGGTCGCGTGATTCGCCAGATACACTGAACGAGAGGTTTTTAATCCATCCTATGTCTCTCTTCACCAGCACTCGGATGGTATCTTTCACAATGGCAGTGTTATCGCCATATCCCCAAATGTCGAATAATCTTTCGATGTCGTCGAAGGAGTTTGTGGGCTGAATGTCGATGGCTAAGACATGATGCAAGTCGTCCTTGCTTTCGATGTCATATCCTGCATATTCTCCTGGAATGAAAAATCTTTCCGCATTCGACTCGAATGGAATCTCCAGCCTACAGGTCTTACCCTGCTCCGGCGCATCAACGATGTAGTCATGCTTCTGGAACTTCATGTATGGGGTCACAATGACTTCTTCACAAAAACCTGCCCGAAGGAGGGTTCCTCTGAAATCGCAGATTGGCCTTACACGATAGTTACCTGGATCTATCTTCCATGATTGAGCGATTTCGAGTGAGTCGTCGTCAGTAGTGTAGTTGCGGTCGAAGAAGAATGTCTCGCCTGTTTGTTCTCCCAACTTGACAAACTCAATGCCAGGCTTAGAGTCGAACAACACTTTCCTGTCGAAACGGAAGTCTGCGTCCACCATGCCTGTGCTCTTGTTGAAGGCCACCTTACTGCGGGTAATGCTTGGTATCAGGAAGAACTGTTGCTCGAAGAACCCCTTGGTGTAGTCGGCAAATGTCTCGTGGCCGGGGTCTGTCCAGAGGAACTTCCATGTTGCCTTCGCCTCAGCTGTCAGGCAGATAGGCGAAATGGTGACATTGCTGCCAAGCATAGACCCGTAGGAGCCATCCGTTAGTGCACCAGCCAGCGAAAGCTCCATGTTGGCACTCACTTTTGGGCCGAGGAAGACATCCACACCAATGTAAGTATCGACAGCCTTTTTTGCCCAATCCACCGAACTGATGCCAATCTGTGCCATCACGCCAGCATAGAGGAAGCCCTCCATAGATATCTTTCCGTCCACGCCACTCAGCATGTCAGCCACACTTTTAGCGGTAGGGGTGCCGCACAGCAGACTCATGGACTTGTTGTAGGACACGCCGTTGTCCGATATTGTAAAGCTCTCGATGTCGGACAAGCCCACATTAGGCAGCGTCACATTGGCATTGAACGAGCCTTCTGCCTTGAAGAAAATCTTAGGCAGCGGGTTAAACTGCAGGATAGGACACTCCACAGGGAAAATGATCTTCGGCGTAGGCACATTATCTGGAAGAAGCGAGTAGGAGGTGTCGTACTTTGCCTTGCCGGTGGCTGTCAGCGTTGGCTGTGCCATCAGTCGGCGCTTTATGGCTGTCTTGATGAAGAAGCGATCCCATGTGATATGGTAGTCCACCTCGGCAGCGAGATAAAATCCGTAGTTGAGGGTCACGCTCAGCACATCGCTGATGATGTCCTTCTTCAGGTTGCCATTCAGGTCGATGATGGGCACCTCTGCGCCACCCTCCACTTTCCGTCGGGCTATGCGGCGAGTAGTATTACCTTTGTCGTCAAGGCTAAGCTGCTCGGTGGTGATGAACTGCACGAACACATCATGCAGATCCTGAATTGGTTCGTCACACATAATACATATGCCATTTCGAAGCTCTGATATTCTTGTCACCTTGCCAGCCATGCTCTGGCAGTCCCACGAATCATCAGAGTATGGATTCTTCGGACACACCAGCACATCACCAACCTTAGGAATGAGGTTCTCAGGCGTGTTTTTCTCCACCCAGATTTTACTCTCGTCCATGTAATAGATGTAGGAGTCCAAGCCTCTGGCACTGGTCAGGTAGAGGTTGGGATTCAAAATAATCTCTGGCTGGATGAAGCTGACGCTATCGATGGCAGCCATCGGAATACGATAGATGCTATCGGGTGTCACAACTTCCTGAACAACATACTGTTCATGTTCTACGCTATCCAAATCGAGTTTGGAGAAGCGCATCTCCTGCACGCGGTCGTAGAAGAAGCCATTGAAATCGCCATCGTTGCGGTAGATGTAGTAAGCATCGCCTATCTCACTGCTGCCTTGAGCCAAGGCGCACATGCAGCTGGCTGTCATCAGCAGGGCTGCACAGAGGAGTCTCAATGTCTTCATCGTTTCAAGAATTTAATTGATTCATTACCAACCTTCACCACATACATGCCACTTGGCTTGCCTGTCAGCGACATGTCAACGGTGCCGTCGCTGCTACTCTTCTTCTGCTCAAGAAGCATTCCCGAAGGACTGTAGAGCATCACTGGTTCACCGTCCGGCAGACCATACATGAAGATATTGTCGCCCTTCTGCTCGAAACCAGAGCCTTGGGCGCGAGGCGTGCTGATGGCATCCACATTGCCTTCAAAGTGGTAGCCTACAACATCACCCAACACATATTCTGCACGCAGACGGTCAGTCATAATCACCAGCTTGCCCGACTCAAAGGAGATGGAGGGTTGCTCCTCCAGGTTATAGACAATCTTCTGACCATTCTTCTTGCTTAGCACAAGCATCTGTCCCTCGCCCTCAGCGCGAAGTCCGGACACTGCTCCCTGAAAGGTCAGCAGAGCAAACATCAATAGTAAAATACGGTTTAACATAGACATAATTATACAATTATACACAATTTGTATGCAATATTCGTTAAAATTCTTGACATTTACAAGGATTTTCCTAAAAAATTAGTCAATGTATGAGAAAACTGTTACTATCATGAATTCTGGAAGAACTTAAAACTTCTTTGTTCTTATGTGGCAATAAGGTTCTCCACCTGTTTTTTCGTAATACTTCTGGTGATACTCTTCTCCAATCCAGAAGCTGGACAGAGGGAGAACAAGCGTGTTGACTTCATGCCCTTTGTTCTTGAGAATGTCTATCACGGCAAGTGAATCGGCATGCTGCGACTCGTCGGCAAAGAATATGCAACTGCGATACTGAGGACCGATGTCTGGACCTACTCCATCCGTCTGCGCGGGATCGTGAAGCTCGAAGAAAACTTTGCAAAGGTCTGTGTATGTAACCTTTGAGGAATCGTACTCCACCAGCACTGCCTCGACATGGTTGGTCTTGTGGTCACGCACTTCTGCATAAGAAGGGAAGGTTTGCTCTCCGCCTGTGTAGCCAACAAGGGTGCGCTTCACTCCGTCTATCTTCTCAAACTCGTGCTGAACACCCCAGAAGCATCCTCCAGCAAATACTGCTACTGACACACCTTCTTGCTGCCTGTATAGCTCAATCTGCGAACATTCCTCAATTGCTGCTTTCACCATTTCGAGTGCTTTGCCGTGCTTGAGCTGAAGGTCGGGATGCGCTTTGCCTCTGGCATAATTATGCTGAAGGTCGTTGTATTTGACTTGCAGTGCTATAGGATTACCCGAATCAATGATGTTCTGAACATAATCGAAATAAGGAATGCTCTTCTCGTGGGTGAGCAGACGCAATGCGTTGACAACGCCTGCGGGTATTCCTGCATTGGTCAAGTCGTCGAATGTATAGCTTGTATCCTCTACTACATCATGCAGGAAACCTGCCATTCGTTCTTCGTCAGTATGCCCCATAAGGCCTACCGTGAGGGGATGCAGAATCACTGGTGCTCCATCCTTATCATTCTGACCTTCATGGGCTTTCATTGCTATTTGCAATGAGACTTCTATGCTGTTTGCTGCCATAATGCTACGATTAAAACAGGGATACTATTCTTTCACCACCAGTTTGTCTCCATCCAAGCTCACTTCGAAGAATCGAGGGATGCGCACAGTGCGTCCGCCTACCTTAGCATGGCTGTGGCACGAGAGAAGCAAGCGGCCGTCAAACGACTTGAATATCATTCCGTGGCCATAGTTTGGAGGTGTGATTGGGTCTGGCTCTTGAATCCAAGGTCCATCAAGCGTACCACTTGCTGAGTAGGCAACGCCTTGAGTGTAAACATCATAGATCCAGCTTGTCCACAACATTCCAAGTCTTCCTGTTCCTGTATTGAACAAGAATGGACCATCGGTGACTTTGTTTGGCACAATGTTTCCTTTAGCGTCTTTCTCTCGGCTCCAAGGTGAGTCGCTGGCACGGAACAAGAGTTTGCCACGACCTACGGATCCGCTGAGGTCTGGCTTGAGCTCAATTTTCTCAATTGTGCCATTCCAGTTCTGAAGCCACTCCCAGCAGTAAACCATGTAAGGCTTGCCATCGGTATCAACCCAGAATGTGCCATCCAGCGTTGGCATGCTGGCTGGAAGATAAGTGGCATCTGCCATTGGACAGTAAGGGCCGTCTGGCTTATCGCTCACAAGCACATGGCTTGCTCTGCGCTCAATGTCGTTTCCCTCTACCTTGTCAATGAATTGCTTCTGATTGGTGAAAGTGGCAAAGTAATAGTACTTGCCTTTGTACTGATGAAGCTCTGCTGCCCAAATCATAGGGTTTGGCCCCATCCATGAGTCGGGGTTTGTTTGTGTGACGGTGTATGGCCCACTCCACGACTTCAAGTCCTTGCTTTTCCACATACGGCCTCCTGTGCCGGTCATGTAGTATGTCTTTGTTGCCTCGTCAGCCAACACAAACGGGTCGCTCAGATGAATAGAATCAAGAGGTATGTTTTCTCTTGGCTGAAAGGCGCGTCTGCCTTGCGCCATAAGATTCATGGCAAACAAGGCAGACGCGATTGTTATGAGAAATGTTTTCTTCATTGCTATGCTTTCCTGTGGTGTGGATATTTAATCCATTGGATATTTCACGCCCCACTCTTTTCGGAGCGAATCCATAATACGCATTATCTCGAGAGTCTCTTCGTGAGGCATGTAAGGCGATTCTAGCCATCCGTTCTTTAATGCCTCTTCGCATGCATAAACCTGATACTCGTATCCTGTGATTTGAGTGTCGGGAGCATGGTGCTCCTGAATGAGTTGGTATTCATTATTATACACTCTCACCAATCCTGGGCAATTGATGTTGTCAACCGTGAGCCATCCCTGCTCACAGCTGATTATGCCCTGGCGATCGTTGTAGCAACAAGCTGCGCTCTGAATGTTTGCCATTCGTCCGTCTTTGTAAATAATACTCATGGCATTGAGCATGTCCATGCCTTCTGGGCCTTTCCACACATTGGAACGCATGCTTTCCACATCGCCCCCAAAGTACATTCGGGCAAAGTTGATTGAATAAACTCCAAGGTCGAGTAAGGCACCACCGCAAAGGTCGGCTCTCACGATGCGCTCCTTTGTCTCCATCTGATAAGCAAGTGTGGCTGTGAGAAGACGAGGACGACCAATCACTCCGCTGTCGATTATCTCCTTCACTTTCAAAGACAAAGGCATGTAGCGAGTCCATATTGCTTCTGTAATGAATACTTTCTTCTCGTGAGCGAGGGCAAGCAGCGCCTCTGCCTCACGAGCATTGGCTGTGAATGCTTTCTCACACAAAACTGGCTTGCCATGCTCAATAGCAAGACTTGCATGTGCAAAATGATGCGAGTGAGGGGTGGCAATGTAAACCAACTCTACCTCTGGGTCATTAACAAGCTCTTCATACGAACCATAAGCTTTCTGAAAGCCATACTTCTGCTTGAATGCTTCTGCACGCTTCAAATCACGGGCAGCAATAGCATAACGCATTTCTGGATGAGGCTGCAGAGTCTCTCCCATCTTGCAGGCAATCCAGCCTGCTCCTATTATTCCGACTTTCATTTTGCCATCTGATATATCTTTACCATATCTTCGCGAGAGAGAACCTTCAGACAGCCTACTGTGCTTGCGCCATAGTTGCTGCACTTGTCTGCCATTTCTTCTATCTCTGCATCTGTAATCTCACGGCCAATAAGCTCGTGAATGCTGATTGGCATACCGATTGAACGATAGAAATCTTCCATCTTCTTGATGCCTGCAAGTGCTGTTTCGTTTGTGTCTTTGAAGTTGTTTGTAACACCAAGAACATTCACTGCAAAACGAGCAAAACGAGTAGGATTCTCTGCAAGCACATAGCGAGCCCAGCTTCCCCACAAAGCAGCCAAGCCTGCACCGTGAGAAACATCAAACATGCCAGAAAGCTCATGCTCAAGGCAGTGAGTTGCCCAGTCGCCAGATGTTCCGCATCCAGTCAAGTCATTGTGAGCCAAAGAGCCTGCCCACATCAATTGAGCACGGTGGCGATAGTTTTCTGGTTCTTCAAGCACAATGTGAACACTGTCCATCGCTGTACGCATAACAGCCTCAGCAATAGCGTCTGTCACTTCCATGTCGTCGTCCTTAGAGAAGTATCTCTCCTGAGTGTGCATAATCATATCCACAGCACCGCATGCAGTCTGCCAAGCAGGAAGAGTGTAAGTGCGCACTGGGTTCATCACAGCAAACTTGCAACGGAACTCGTTGATACAATAGTCCTTCTTCAAACCGCCTTCATCGTTAGTGATAACACTACCGTCGCTCATTTCACTGCCTGCAGCAGGAATTGTGAGCACACAACCCAATGGCAAGCAAGTAGTTGTAGCAGCCTTGCGAATATAGAAATCCCAAACATCACCATCGTATGGAACACCAATACTGATAGCCTTGAGGGAGTCAATAACACTGCCTCCACCTACTGCAAGAAGGAAGTCAACACCTTCCTGACGGCAAAGCTCGATGCCTTTGCGAACAAGGCTTACTCGTGGGTTTGGCACCACTCCACCAAGCTTAACATAAGCTATACCCTCTGCCTCAAGCGATTTGCATACAACATCAAGCAAGCCTGAACGCTCTGCGCTCTTGCCACCATAATGTACAAGCACTTTTGTGCCGCCATATTTCTTTACTAATACTCCAGTCTGAACCTCAGCCTCAGGGCCAAACACCACCTGCGTAGGTGCGTAATAATTAAAAGCTCTCATAATTCAAAGTCAGCTAAGTTATATTAGGTTATGGTTTATAAACAAAAACATCAAGGCAACATAATCCTTGCACCAACTGGCACATTGTTTGGATCGGAGAAGCGATTAAGACGGATTATTGCGTTGACAGAATCCTTTGTTCCATAGTACTTCTGCGAAATACGAGTCAATGATTCACCTTTTCGTATAGTATGTGTCTTTGGTACTGCAGGGGCTTCTTCCTTCTTCTGCTCAGTCTTTTTGTCTTTAGATGCAGGATCTGTTTTTACGCTGTCTGCTTTTGCTGCATTTTCTTTTGAGTTTGCGGCATTAGAAACAGAATCCTTTTGTTCCACCTTTGGCGCAGGCTTTGGCTCTTCTATCTTTGGCTGCTTTGAAGCTTGCTCAACAGCATCCACCTTCTCAACCTCATCAATAGACTTCGAAGTCTTATACATGAAGAACACTACTGTACCAAGCAACAAAGCAATGAGCAATGCTATTATCCATCCTGTTGAAGATTTCTTCTTAGGAGCTTTTTCCTCAGAAGACTCATCTGATGCCTTGGTTTCTTCTATTGATTCCTCCTTTTTCTCCCCAGGTAAAACTGCGACTGCATTGTTTGCTGTACTGCCCTCCTCAGTGCTATGAGAATCATCAACTTCTGGCGATTCTGATTGATTATCAGTATCAATACTATTTTCCGCAATATTTGTCACAACTTCAGAATCGCCCTCCCTTTCTTCCTGCTGCGACTCGCTTCCCATTGACTCTGGCACCGAATTAGCCTCCAAACGAGAAAGCAACTTCTCCAAACGCACTTTCTCTGCATTAGCTTTGCGAGCCTCCTCTATTGCAGCCTCAGCCTTTGCTTTTGCATCTTCAAACTGCGCACGCACCTCTTCCAAACTCTCAGGAGTAGAGATGAGCATATCTATACCCGATAACTCGTCGGCAGGAGTTTCAACTGCATCTGGCTCAGGCACACTTACCAGATCTTCTATAGGCTCAACCTCTTCTTGCACATTCTCTGCCTGAGGAACAATTGGAGTAACAGCTTCTACATTTTCCTCTTCTTCGGAAATTGCAGGAACAGAAGATTCTGCATTATCATCGTCATAAGAAATTGCTGAAACAGAAGTATCAACATTCTTATTGTCTTCTTGAATTGCAGGAACAGGAGTTTCCACAATCTCCTCTTCCGATATCACTTTATTCTCTTGCTTTTCTTCCTTCTTATTCAGTTGCTCAACAACAGTATCGTCAGGAGTAAAAGAAATCTTTTTGTATCCTGGAATAACTATTCTTTCCCCGTTTGTAACATTCACACTCTCTCTACTCTCCACTTCAATAAGCTTGAATGTGCCAAGGCCCTTTACTTTTATCACCTCCTCGCCCATGTATAGCGCATCAACAATAGTATCGAAAAAAGCTTTAGAGAATGACTCCGCAACTTTCTTTGATACTCCAGCCTTTAGAGACAGAGACTCTGCCAAATTCTGTAATGAGAGTTTTTCGTTCATATATTCTTCATTTGCCCCTCAAGAGGACATGATGTCAATCATTCATATTAATTCTTTCCTTCAGCGTAGGACTCATCTTGAAACTCAGAGTGGTCTTCTTTGGAACAATGATAAAATCCTTCGTCGTCGGATTATAGATTTTCCTTCGAGCTTTCTCACGAGGTTCAAATGTGCCAAAACCTTGTATTGCCACCACATCCCCATCAGCAACACTTTCCAACATGGCCTCAATCATAGAAGCTGTCAGATTCTTCACATCCTCCGTCTCGAAATTTGTTTTCTGCGAAACGCGTTCTATAAATTCCTTATTATTCATATGCAGATATTATGAAAACCACCTACTATATCATTATTGAAATAATTTTGATTACCTGCTTACAACAGTGCCATAAAGGTCAAAGTCATCAGAGTCAGTAATTTGTACTTTGTAGAAACATCCCTTACGAAGCTTTTTCTCAGATACAGGAATAAGTACTTCTGGATCCACCTCAGGAGAGTCAAACTCTGTGCGTCCAATATAATACTCACCTTCCATTCTGTCTATTACAACCTTCATTATGCTTCCAACCTTGCGAGCCTGAACCTCAGCAGAGATGCTTTGCTGAATATCCATAAGTTCGCTAAGCCTAGCTTGTTTCACTTCTTCTGGGATATCATCCTTGAACTTGCGCGCAGACGGAGTTCCTTCTTCCTCGCAATAAGCAAAAGCTCCCATACGGTCAAACTTTGCCCATCGAGTAAACTCTTTAAGCTCCTCAAACTCTGCTTCACCCTCGCCAGGGAAACCGACCATGAGAGTAGTACGAATATGAATGCCAGGCACCTCTCTGCGCATCATCTCTATCAGCTGATAAGTTTCTTCCTTTTTCACATGACGGCTCATGTTGCTCAAAACTTTTGTGCTTACATGCTGAAGAGCAATGTCAATATACTTGCACACATTCTTCTTCTCTCTCATCACACGAAGTAAGTCAACAGGGAAGTTCTTTGGGTATGCATAATGCAGACGAATCCACTTAACGCCTTTTACATTAGCAATTCTTTCCACAAGCTCTGCAATCATCTGCTTACCATAAATATCAACACCGTAGTAAGTCAATTCTTGCTCAATTACCTGAAACTCCTTCACTCCTTGTGCAACAAGGTATTCAACCTCTGCCACAATATCCTCTATAGTGCGGCTATGATGCTTTCCCGTGATTATCGGAATAGCACAGTAAGCACAATTTCTATCACACCCCTCTGCAATCTTCAAATAAGCATAATGCTTTGGAGTGGTGATTCGGCGCTCATACTCATGTTCGTGCTGATAAGCCTTTCCCAGATCAGAAATAACCTTTTCCCAGTCAAACTTACCATAGAACTTATCAACTTGCGGTATCTCCTTGCCAAGCTCTTTCAAATAGCGCTCTGACAAACATCCCATCACCAGCACTTTATTCAATCTCCCCTCTTCCTTTGCCTGACAGAATTCAAGTATCATATTGATGCTCTCCTCCTTTGCGTCACCAATGAATCCACAAGTATTTATGATGGCTATCTCTCCTTGAGGATTCTGGCTATCATGCGTAACACGATAGCCATTCAGTTCCAACTGGCGAATAAGGCGCTCTGAATCAACTAAGTTCTTAGAACACCCAAGAGTGATAATATCTATTGTGTTTTTTCTCAATTCTTACTAGTTTTGTTTAAGAGAGTTCTTCTTGTTTTAAGTTTGTTCTGCTTATTCACCAAACAAACTATCTACAAATGCTCTTCTATTGAAAGCCTGCAAATCTTCCATTCCTTCACCAAGACCAATATAGCGTACTGGAATCTTGAACTGATCACTGATACCAATCACTACACCACCCTTTGCTGTGCCATCAAGCTTTGTAATAGCCATTGAAGTAACTTCTGTTGCCTTTGTGAACTGCTTTGCCTGTTCAAAAGCATTTTGTCCGGTAGAGCCATCAAGCACGAGCATAACATCATCAGGAGGATTGCCCGTAACTTTTGTCACAGCATTCTTTATCTTTGTAAGCTCATTCATCAATCCAACCTTATTGTGAAGACGGCCAGCTGTGTCAATAATCACAACATCTGCCCCATTGGCCTTAGCCGAGCTGACTGAATCATAAGCCACACTCGCAGGATCGCTGCCCATTTGCTGCTTCACAACTGGCACTCCAACCCTCTCTCCCCAGATGCAGATCTGGTCAACAGCTGCTGCACGGAAAGTATCTGCAGCGCCAAGATAAACCTTCAAGCCTGCCTCTTTGAATTGATAAGCAAGCTTGCCTATAGTAGTTGTCTTGCCAACTCCATTAACACCAACAACAAGAATAACATAAGGCTTGCTTCCATTATCTGGAATCTGGAATCCTTCAGTATCATCAGTATTATTCTCTGTGAGAAGAGAAGCAATTTCATCTCTAAGAATATTGTTCAGTTCGGATGTGCTCACATACTTGTCACGAGCCACTCTCTCTTCAATACGACGAATTATCTCAAGAGTCGTTTCTACACCAACATCACTAGTGATGAGCACTTCCTCAAGGTTATCCAATACATCCTCGTCAACTTTTGACTTACCAGCTACGGCACGAGCTATCTTGCCGAAGACACTTTCCTTTGTCTTCTGCAAACCATTGTCGAGGGTTTCCTTCTTTTTCTTAGAGAATATGTCAAAAAATCCCATACCTAATCTCTTTATTTATTGGTTCTATCTTTAAGGGGACAAAATTACAAAATATTTATGAAAAGCACAAAAAAAACCTCCCCAAAAGTGGAGAGGTTATTTTTTTTCTATTTTATAGCCCTGCAAATCGCAGAAACGATAAAGTCATTTTCGCTAAACAAGAAAATTACTTCTTGAGGTAGTCCTTAACAGACTCTGCTGGTACCATCTTCTCGTCGAATGCGTATGCACCAGTCTTAGGAGACTTGAACATCTTGATGACCTTAGTGTATGAACGGCCGTCCTTGTTCTGGAGTGTAGCGACTGTTTTCTTTGCCATAGTAGTCTATTTTTTTATGATTTTATTACTTAATCTCCTTATGAACTGTCATTCTCTTAAGGATTGGGTTGTACTTCTTGAGCTCCAAACGGTCTGGAGTGTTCTTGCGGTTCTTTGTTGTAATATAGCGTGATGTGCCTGGAAGACCGCTATCCTTCATTTCTGTGCACTCGAGGATTACCTGCACACGATTGCCTTTAGCTTTCTTTGCCATTTTTCTGTTCTCCTTACTTTAATTAAATTAGCCAATAACTTGGTTTTCGAGAGTCTTAATGTCAAGGTATCCCTTTTCGAGAGCCTTGCGAATAGCTGCATCAAGACCAATACGGTTGATAATACGAAGACCAGCTGCACTTACTTTCAATACAATCCAGCAATCTTCCTCTACATAGTAGAACTTCTTTGTGAACAAGTTGACATTGAACTGTCTCTTTGTTCTGCGCAAAGAGTGTGATACATTATTACCACCCATAGCGCGCTTACCTGTAATCTGACAAATTTTTGACATTTTGTTTTGTTCAAATTATTATTACTTATTTTACTTAATACTCATCCACCAAATGGACTTGATCCGTCCCGAAGGCATCTGAGAAGATTCTTTCACCTGCAATTGCTTGCGTTAATGAAAAAAACTTGTGATTCGGCTGGGACTCGAACCCAGAACCCTCAGCTTAGAAGGCTGATGCTCTATCCAGTTGAGCTACCGAACCATCCTTTTTCATGCTCTCAAGCCATAAGGCTTAGTCGCAAAAACATCCTGCATAGACAGAGCCTACGCAATTTGCGACTGCAAAGGTAAGAAATTTATTTATTTCTCACAAATTTAGAGAGAAGATTTTTATCGTAACACAACATTTTGCCAATTTGCCCAACATCTTTGAAAATGTTCTGAGCAAATTGGCAAATCTGTTTATGTTTAGGAATTACTTAAGCTTTTCCTGAATTGCAGCACTCTCCTTCTCATAGCCTGGCTTGTTGAGAAGAGCGAACATGTTCTTCTTGTAAGCCTCTACGCCTGGCTGATTGAATGGATTTACTCCAAGCACGATACCTGAAATGCCGCACGCTTTTTCGAAGAAATAAATGAGCTGGCCGAGATTGTACTCATCTAGCTTATCTATAGAGAGCTTCATGTTTGGTACGCCACCATCAACATGAGCAAGCTGAGTGCCAAGCTCAGCCATCTTGTTCACCTGATCAATGCGCTTACCTGCAAGGAAGTTCAAGCCATCAAGATTCTCCTCGTCAGATGGAACTGCGAGTTCTGTATTTGGATTCTCAACAGAGATAACAGTCTCAAATATAGTACGCTCGCCTTCCTGAATCCACTGGCCCATTGAGTGAAGATCTGTAGTGAAGTCAACAGCTGCTGGGAAGACACCCTTGAGGTCCTTACCTTCGCTCTCGCCATAAAGCTGCTTCCACCACTCTCCAAAGTAGTGAAGCTTAGGCTGATAGTTTACAAGGATTTCAATCTTCTTGCCGTCCTGATAGAGAGCGTTGCGAACAGCAGCATACTGAGCAGCTGGATTCTCCGCATATGGAGTAGCAAGCGAGCACTCCTTCTCCATGTCCTGTGCGCCCTTAACAAGTTGAGCAATATCGAAACCAGCAACAGCGATTGGGAGAAGACCTACAGGAGTGAGAACAGAGAAGCGACCGCCTACATTGTCTGGAATGATGAAAGACTTATAGCCTTCCTTGTCAGCAGTAGTGCGAGCAGCGCCCTTCTTTGCATCTGTAACAGCAACAATAACCTTCTTTGCCTCATCCTTACCACGCTGATCCTCGCAAAGCTTCTTGAGGAGGCGGAAAGTGATTGCGGTCTCTGTAGTTGTACCAGACTTGGAAATATTGATAACACCGAACTTAACAGTCTTAAGATAAGCGATAAGCTCTGAAAGATAATCCTCACCGATATTGTTGCCAGCGAAGAGAACGCGTGGCATATTGCTTGGCTGAAGCCAGCCGAAAGAGTTTGAGAGAGCGTCGATCACTGTGCGAGCGCCGAGGTATGAGCCACCGATGCCTGCAACGACAACAGCCTCACAATTCTCCTGAAGCACCTTTGCAGTAGCGTTGATCTCTGCAATGAACTCTGGAGTTATTGAGCTTGGAAGATGAAGCCATCCAAGGAAATCATTACCAAGACATGTAGCATTCTCAAGAGCCTCCTGAGCTGCCATTACCTGAGGCTCCATTGCCTCTACAGCTCCAGCTTTAACAAACTGAGCTGCCTTTGAAATATTCAGTTTCATAGTTATAAGCCCCCCGTCCCCCGAAGGGGGCGTGCCATCCGGATATATGGGGGAGATGACATTCTTTATTATTTTATTTTGTATTATCTATATTTCAATCAGTAGAAACACCCTGCATAGATGCCCCCTTCGGGGGGTATGGGGCTTCATCATCTGAATGCATCACTCAATATCTTTATCTCAACACTTGGAGATATTTTCTCATACAATATATTATATACAGCATCGAGAATAGGCATGTTCACATGATAGCGCTTGTTGATAATCTTCATGCAGTTTGTGCCATAATATCCCTCAGCAATCATCTCCATCTCAAGCTGTGCTGTCTTTACAGAATAGCCTTGTCCGATCATTGTGCCAAACACACGATTGCGTGAGAAGTTTGAATACATAGTCACTAGGAGGTCACCCAGATAAGCAGAATTGCTCACTCGCCTTTCTTCTGGTTGCACAGCATTGAGAAATCGCTCCATCTCTTGCACCGCATTTGCTACGAGCACCGCCTGGAAGTTATCACCCTGCTTCAAGCCATGACAGATTCCGGCAGCAATAGCGTACACATTCTTCAGCACAGAAGAATACTCAATACCTTCAATATCTGTCGAAACGCTTGTCTTTACATATTTGTTTGAGAACAAATCCGCCACCACGCGAGCATTCTCTATGCCCCTGCATCCAACAGTAAGATAACAAAGTCGGTCAAGAGCAACCTCTTCTGCATGCGATGGTCCGCCAATGCAAGCCACTTGCTCTTCTGGCACATTATATTGCCTTTGGAAATAGCGGCTCACCGTGATGCTTTCTTCAGGCACAATACCTTTGATCGCCGTCACAACCATCTTGTTGCGCATGTTTGCCTTAAGCTTCTTCAAGTGGCTTTTCACATAAGGTGATGGAATCACGAATATGAGCGTGTCATTATTCTTCACCACCTCATTGATGTCGCTTGAAAAATCAATACGGTCTGTATCAAAGTGCAGGCCTGTCAGATATGCAGGATTATGGTGCAGGCGCTTGAAATCCTCAATACGGTCATCACGACGCATATACCATGTGATTCTCTCCTCATGGTGCATCACAATCTTGGCAATAGCTGTTGCCCAGCTACCTCCTCCAAGCACCGCAACCTTTCCTGTTGTTTTAAACTGCATAATATAATTTAATAAGTGAAGAGTGAAAAGCGTCTCAGCATTGCTCTCTGCTCGCAAATAACAGTGAAATGCCTATGGCTCTCTCACTTCTGAATAGCAAATTGCAAACAAATCATCCTTAGACCTTTCGTTTTCACTTAATTAATTACAATTTCGAAATTATCTCATTAAGTTCATCCACAGATGGCTTTTGAATGTCAAGCTTGTACTTCTTGATTATCTCACCAATCTGCTGTTGAATCTTCTGAGCATTGCCGCCAGCAAGAGTGCTCACGAGGTTATATCCCGCCTTGTTGAGCACTGGCACGATGTCCTCTGCGAAACCTACCTCCACGAACTTGCTCACAGGATCCTTTGGAGCCTTCACCTCAGGCTTCATCTGAGGGAAGAGCATAACCTCTCCGATGGCGAACTTGCCTGTCATGAGCATCACGAGACGGTCGATGCCGATGCCGATGCCGAATGTAGGAGGCATGCCATACTGAAGAGCGCGAAGGAAGTCGTGGTCGATGATCATAGCTTCGTCATCACCCTTGTCAGCAAGCTTCATCTGGTCGACGAAACGCTGTTCCTGGTCGATTGGGTCGTTGAGCTCCGAGTATGCGTTAGCAAGCTCCTTGCCGTTGACCATGAGTTCGAAACGCTCTGTGAGACCTGGCTTCGAACGGTGCATCTTTGTGAGCGGAGACATCTCGACTGGGTAGTCGCAGATGAATGTTGGCTGAATGAAGTCGCCCTCGCAAGTTTCACCGAAGATTTCGTCGATGAGCTTTCCCTTGCCCATTGTCTCGTCTGCTTCGATGCCAAGCTTCTTTGCCACCTCGCGAATCTCATCCTCAGTCATTGGATAGAGGTCATAGCCTGTCTTTTCCTTGATAGCGTCGAGGATAGGAAGACGGCGGAATGGAGCCTTGAACGAAATCACCTTGCCGTCAATCTCTACCTCTGGCTTGCCATTCACAGCGATGCAGATCTGCTCAAGCATCTTCTCTGTGAAGTCCATGCCCCAGTTGAGGTCCTTGTAGCTCACATAGAGCTCCATGCAAGTGAACTCAGGGTTGTGAGTCTTGTCCATGCCCTCGTTGCGGAAGTTCTTGCCCATCTCATATACACCTTCGAAACCGCCCACGATGAGACGCTTGAGGTAGAGCTCCGTTGCGATACGCATGTACATGTCCTGGTTGAGAGCGTTGAAGTGAGTGATGAACGGACGAGCCGACGCACCACCTGCGATGCTCTGGAGGATTGGAGTGTCCACCTCTGTGTAGCCTGCGTTGTCCAGGATGTTGCGGATAGTGCGAACGATAGTGGCGCGCTTCAAGAATGTGTCCTTCACGCCGTTGTTGACGATGAGGTCAACGTAGCGCTGGCGATAGCGAAGCTCTGGGTCTTCAAATGCGTCGAACACCTGTCCGTCCTTCTCCTTGACCACTGGGAGTGGCTTGAGCGACTTAGAGAGAAGAGTGAGTTCCATTGCGTGAACAGAAATCTCTCCTGTCTTTGTGCGGAACACGTAGCCCTTCACACCGATGAAGTCGCCAAGGTCGAGAAGCTTCTTGAACACCACGTTATACAAGTCCTTGTTCTCTTCCGGACAGATAGCGTCGCGCTGAACATAAACCTGAATGCGTCCCTTTGAATCCTGAAGCTCGGCAAAGCCTGCCTTGCCCATGATGCGGCGGCCCATGAGACGGCCTGCGATGCACACTACGCGAGAATTCTCTGGCGTAGCAGATTCACGCACATCATTGCCTTCTTCGTCTTTGCCTACAACAGGAAGATCAACAAAATTGCTTATGATTTCTGTCGAGAAAGCATTGGTTGGGTATTCGGCAGCTGGATATGGCTCTATGCCGAGATCCTTCAGAGCCTGCAAATTGCTGCGGCGCTGGATTTCTTGTTCTGAGAGTTCAAGTACATTCATATATTTACAATCTTTTCTACATTACATTAGACCAATTGGCTATCATTTCAACGCAATGAAGCCATAATTCTGTGCAAAGGTACAAAAACTTTCTCGCTTATTCTCTCTATAAGAGAAAAAAAGTGAAAAACGAAAAGCGAAAAGCCTATATTACTTAGCTAAAAATAATAGTCTTATTCTTGTATGTCAGGATTTTTCTCTCCACATGCTTCTTCACTGCACGCGAAAGTACAATCTTCTCCAAATCCTTACCTTTCAGCACAAGGCTCTCTGGAGTATCCTTATGAGTGATGCGCACCACATCCTGCTCGATGATCGGGCCAGCATCAAGCTCTGTAGTCACATAGTGGCTTGTTGCACCTATGATCTTCACTCCCCTCTCATAAGCCTGGTGATATGGCTTTGCGCCGATGAATGCAGGCAGGAATGAATGGTGGATATTGATAATCTGATGAGGATACTCCTCTATCATCTCCTCACTGATAATCTGCATGTAACGAGCCAGCACAATGAAGTTTATCTTCTCCTTCCTCAGCAGCTCCATCTCGGCCGCTTCAACCTCTGCCTTGTTCGACCAGTCCTTCTTGATGCTCCACACATAGTAAGGTATGTCAAACTGCTCTGCCACATAGCGCAAATCCTCATGATTGCTCACTATGCATGGAATCTCCACATCCATTTCGCCTGCCTTATAGCGAGCCAGCAGGTCGTACAGACAATGCGACATCTTGCTCACAAAGAGAGCCATGCGAGGCTTCTTATTGTTGAAATAGAGGTTGAATGTCATCTCGTATCGCTTGCTGTACAGCGTTTCTATATATTCGCTGATCTTGTCGGCAGGAATGAGGAAGTTCTTTATCTCCCATTCCACACGCATGAAGAACATGCCATCCACCTGGTCCACATATTGGTCCAGATACACGATATTGCCATTGTTGTCTGTGATGAACTTTGTTATTTCCGTAATGATACCCAATTTGTCGGGACAGTGGAAGAGTAATATTGCTGTTGATTCCATTTTGTATTGTCTTGATAAAATCTGGTGCAAAGGTACGCTTTTTTTCGTACATACCATACAAAATAAGCGAAAAGGAAAAGCTATGATGTACATTAGGGGGTGGGGGGTGGGGGGAGTTTCCATGGATTTTTAAAAAAAAATAATAAAATTACCAAAAAAATTTTTTTTGAGAAAATTGTATTTTTCATTTTTTCCGCGATCCCAAGGAAACTCCCTCCACCCCCACCCTCTTTTTACCACCAAAGCACAGAATATATGGT
>JAGHVC010000027.1 GCA_018064505.1 Candidatus Minthosoma caballi
ATGAGATTGTTTAGTATTTAAACATTGCTCAAATATGAAATTATTTTTGATCACTTACTTATCTTTTTCATTTATAGTTTCTGATTGTCTTTAACTCTATTTGTCTTTAACATTGTTTTGTCATGCAAAAATATACATTTACATTGTAATAAAAAAGTTTTTTGCTTAATTTATTGCAAATGCAATCAAAGTGACTGTTGATGTAAAGCATAGATACACATATAAAAGCTCTGTGTAATTATGAAGATGACAGACATTATCATCGCAGTCATTCTTGTAATGACTGTCATCGGTCTGCTAATTAAGGCAGACATAACAAATGATATTCTGTCGGTGTGTATATGAAGCAAATAGATGGTTCTTCTCCAGTCATTTTAGAAAAGCATGAAGAGGACAATCCTGATTGCTACTATTCCTTCCATGAGCTCCATGTGGTAGATGACTAAACGAAAGGAGGCTGGGCAAGTGCTCAACCTCCTCATTTTTATACCGTAGTAGTTATTACTTTACATAAACCTTGTGAGTTTTACCTTCTTTGTCAATAACAAGTTTTATTCCCTTTTGTAATTTATTCAATCGTTTTCCCTCGAGAGTATAAATTCTCACAGCCTTTTCTGCATCAGAAATTATTTCTTCTATACCGTCTTGTTGATCAAAAACCGTGATTGTGCATGTAGCAAAAATATTTGGATGAGCGGCATCAAATGCCTTAATCTCAGTTGTACCAGCTTTAAGAGCACGAACAAATCCGAACATGTCAACACTAGCAACAGTAGGATTGGAGCTACTCCACATCATAGATGTTTCAACTGCATTGCCTGATTCGTAGGATGCACACAGTTGTAATCTTTCCCCTACAATCATTTCCTTGCTAGTGTAATCCAGAGATATGCTTGTCATCTGTTGCACTTCGACTGTCACAAGAACATCTTCTGCACTATTATAGTAATCATCCTCACAAGCAGAGAACTTAAGTGTGACGGTGCCAGAATTTCTTGCAATTATGCGCCCCTCACATATCTCAACAATATTCGGGTCAGAGCTTTGACAACTTACAGGAGTCTCTGCCGTAGCAACAGAACTGATAGGAATGCCTTGCGATTGTTCATCTATTATGGTCAGTTTTTCTATCATACTTTTCTCAACCACAATAGATTGGTTGCATTTCTCTATCGTTAATTCAACAGTAGAGGTAGATTCATTATAATAATCAGAACGAGGCAATGCTTGAATTGTAACATTTGTAGTTCCTGGCTTTATAATCTGAATAGTAGCAAAGTACTGGGACAACGGATATGCAACATTAGGTTCACTCGTCGTTGTTACAAAATCAAAATCGTCAAAATCCGCTCCATCTAGTTTGACAATATAAGGAACTTGATATGTTGTATTGTACTTATTGTAAGTTATAGCAAGTGTTGGAGTTGATGTAATTGATATATCTTTCTTTTTAACAGTGACATCTATGCTTCCTGACACATCTTCAAATACGCCATAGCCGTTGTATGAATAAGATATGGTAGCTGTGCCTGTTTTTTTTGCAGTTATCTTTACAATATGCTGGTAACTACTCCATTGATAATCCTCAACCAGTTCAATCACATCAGGATTACTAACTGTGAATTGTAGTTTTTTCCCATTTGTACAACTATTAACGATGGTTCGGCAATCTCCCCAAGTAACCTCCGTCGGATAGTCTAATACAAATTCATTTGGAACAATGTTTACTGTCAAGGTAGCGCTTACAGAATTTGAGCTTAAATAGTAATCATTCTCACTACAGCTTGCAGTAATGGTTGTTACTCCTGCCTTCTCAATACAAATTTTAGAATTATCCAAGATAGTAGCAACTTCTGGATTTGAACTAGTAAAAGTTATAGGTTGTCCTCTACTTGTTAATGAATCTTTGAGGATTATGTCAGGAGAATTAGCAAAAACAGACTCAAAAGAAATAGGGGCAATCGTATGTGTAGCTTTATTTATTGTCAACTGTTTAGAGACTGTACTTGCTGGCAGATAGTCGTTAGTACCTTCTTGCGTTGCAATGATATTGACAGTACCAGGTTTAACAATCTTAATATTGTTTCCTATAACATCTGCGATTTTTGTATCACTACTCTGATAACGAATCTTCAAATTCTTGTCTGTATATTCTGGTAATTTGATGAAATCATCGCCCCATGTATAAATTGGAAAGTCATCAAGTGTAATTTTCTGCTCTGCTCTTGTCACATTGAGTTTTGCTGTTGTTGAATAAATCGTACTTAATGGATTACTGATAACACAATAATACTCGCCAGCGTCAGATGAATGTAGTGACTCTATGCTTAAAGAGTTTGTTTGCCAACCTGTTGCTCCGCTCTCACCTTCCTTTTTGTGCCAAGAATAGTTGAAGTTATCGTCTTCTAAATCAAGTGTAAAGGTAACACTCTGCTCAACGATCATATTTGATTCTGACGGGAGCGTATTAACGACATTCGGTATTCTTGTATAATAGTTAATCTTAAATTCAACAAAGTTGCCATCCTCTCCTAAAGCACGATACCATGTCATGCCTTTAGAAGGAGATTCATCTACAAAATAGCTTGCATGACTTTCGACTTTTGTCCAGGTTGAACCGTTATCGCGAGAATACTCCCAATACTGGTTGTCTATACGATTTGTGTAAAGCTTGCTCTGGATATGCTTCTCTCTGATGGTTGTCTGCTGCGAATAGTCCAAGTTAATTGGTTCATAAGTATTTGCGCCATATTTATAGTCAGTGCATCGAATGAGATCTTCGTTACCCCATTTGGAATCATTCCTCCATGCTTCGTATTGAGCATCTGCAACGAGGACATAATCAGCCTTGATAAAATATGGTACAGGGCCCTTTATGTCATTGAAATGTACATTATCTTCTGTTCCTGTCCATCCTGAATTGCCAACACAATGAAAACACAACTTCTTAATATGTGTATTACGAAAGGCTTCTGGTTCTATTTCTATAATGTTGCTATTTACAATCTGGACTTCATCGTAATCATGATCTGCATAACAGCCATCCAATATTTTCTTTACGACATAATATCCCTTTGGCCATCCTGAGGCAGGTGCTGTTCGTGTTGCATCATATTCCATCCACTGGTTTGAGGAGGATAGTGATTGATAACGATTGTTAACTCCAACGGCTTTCTTTAGTTCAGCCCAATACTTACCTGTGGTCTTATTCCAATAAAGAACATATTCGCCAGAACTTTGATTTTTAGTTACCGATACAATGTCATCCGCATACATGAAGGCATTTTCAGTCAGTGCGAATAAGCAAACAAACATAAGAAGAACCTTTTTCATGTCCAACTTTAGCCACTATCCCCACCATCATGGCATTAAAGTTTGCAGATACAAGAAAAGCATGAGGAAAGTTAATCGCTCATCTATCTGTCAGGTGCTGGAAAAACCTTTAATCGGAATGTACGACTAATACCCCCATGCTCGTGTATGATGAACCAGTACAGCATGGGGCTATACCAGAATAACATCAAAACACAAGATGGGCATTACCGTTGACTCATCCTCCGATTTTGTTTAAGTTTCCAGCTTTAACAGATACGGAACAAGACAATATAACGCCTTCTTGGAATCGTGGCTGTCTTGTGAAATCTCATGAAGAGACAACACACGCTCCACAAATCAAGTGCAAAGTTGAGAAAAAATGGGCAATTTTACTCTGCTTAACTCCCTAAAAATATATAAAAGAGGTGTAAAAACATTGTTTTCTCCGTAATATATACTC
>JAGHVC010000197.1 GCA_018064505.1 Candidatus Minthosoma caballi
GCCGTAAAAAAGCAACTGGATAAAGATTACGAAACTGCATATATGGATTGGCGAATTGCTACCGTGAAATGGCAGGAAAAGCATCCATGCATTTATGGACTCTTCGAAATGAAAAATTCACTATCCTCGTATAGAGCTCTAAAAGCTCCATTTACTCCTTTCTACATTAGTTCATACAAAAACACTTATAGCAAGAAGTATAAAGGACATCCTTATCACAAGAGCATCCAGAATGCCCTGAAATCGTTGGATCTTGTTCCTGGTAACAAATATATAGACTACGAGGTCACTAATTCTGATGGAATGCAAGTTGCCTTATCCTCGCTTTTTACAGGCAAAGTCATCTATATCGACCTATGGGCATCATGGTGTGGACCTTGCCGTAAGCACGCCAAGGCACTCATTCCAATTTACGAGAAATACAAGGACAAAGGATTCCAAGTAATTGGCATTGCTCGTGAATCTGCCGAAGAAAACATGAACAAGGCTCTCGCAAAAGACGGGTATCCTTGGCTCAACCTCATCGAACTGAACGACAAGAATCAAATTTGGTCAAAGAATGGAACAAGCAATGCCGCAGGTGGTGGTTTTCTGATCGATGACAACGGGACTATACTTTCTGTTTATCCTGATGCAGAAGAAACTGAGCACATTCTCAAAGAATATTTGCAGAATGAAAAGAAGTAATAAGTATGATTTGAAAATAATAAGGCAGCATCCTCCGTTTCATCATGATTAGTGTGGAAGACTATTATGCATCGAAATGGCTGTTACCATAACAGCTGTTACGATGCTTATTCTATCCACATATTCATTATTTTATTACTTGATATTCTATTTTTTAACTTATTTATTTGGCAGTTTAAAACAAATAGCATATTTTTGCAGTTGATTTATCGTAATGGTTGTTACGATACCAAAGTGTAGAACCGTATTAACATACTGACAACATGAAGTTTTTTGATAGAACACAAGAGATAGCAAGACTGCACAGGATTGAAGAACAATCGCTCGAGAATGCACAATTCACCGTAGTGTCAGGCAGAAGACGTATTGGCAAAACGATGCTTGTGCGTGAAGCTTACAAGGACAAGCAGATGTTGTATTTTTTCGTGACAAGACGTTCGGAGAGTGAACTTTGTGCCATATTTGCAAGAGAGATTGAAGACGTTTTAGGTGTGCCTGTATTGGGTATGACCAATAGTTTTGCCGATGTGTTCAGGTTTGTCATGGAATTGGCAAAGCGGCAGCACGTGACATTGATGATTGATGAGTTTCAAGAGTTCTACCGCATCAATCCATCTGTCTATTCTTCTATGCAGGAGATTTGGGATCGCAACAAACAGGAAGCGAAGATAAACCTTATAGTGTGCGGTTCGGTCAACTCGCTTCTCAACAAGATATTCAAGAACAAGAAAGAACCTTTGTTTGGCCGTCAAACAGATTCAATCCACGTTCGACCATTCGCCCCTTCTGTGCTGAAAGATATCTTATCCGAATACAAGCCTGACTACACAAAAGAAGACCTTCTGGCTCTTTACACACTGACTGGTGGAGTGGCAAAATATGTAGAGATGTTTGTAGATAAGCGTTGCATGGACGTGAACAGCATGTTGCAGCTTGTGTTTGAAAAAGATTCATACTTCATTGCAGAGGGCAAGTCGATGCTCATCGAAGAATTTGGCAGGGACTATGGCACATACTTCTCCATTCTCTCGCTGATAGCGCAAGGACATAACACTCGTGCTGAACTTGAGGACATACTAAAGACGAAAGGTGGAATAAGTGGTTATCTGAAAAAGCTGACAGATGATTACGAACTGGTTACCAAGCATCAGCCTCTGTTTGAGAAATCCGCAAACAAGAGTGTTCGATACGCAATACACGACCGTTTTCTGCATTTCTGGTTCCGATATATTTATAAGTATGACTATGTTATCGAGGCAGGAGCTAACAAGAAACTGATGCAGATTGTCGCTAATGACTATACGACCTACAGCGGCAAAGTTCTGGAGGAGTATTTCCTGTCTTGCATGACCGAATCGGAGCAATACACTCGTCTTGGATATTGGCAGGATCGCAATGGCAAGAACGAAATTGACATCGTTGGTGCTGATGACCTAAGCAAGCGTGTGGAGTTTGTTGAAGTGAAGCGTCAGGCTTCCGACCTCGACATGAGCATTCTTCGTGCCAAGGCTGATGTATTTCTGCATTCCACCAAGAATGGATATGGCAGTTACGAAAAGGTGTATAAGGGCTTGTGCATGGAAGACATGTGATAAAAGTGTATGAAAATCATACACAAAACTGTATGATTTTTTTACACTTTGCATTTTCTGGCTGTTTTTGTTACACATTTATTATATATAAGGCGTAACTTTGCGAAAACAGAAATCAAATTCATATACTTATGAAACGAACAACATTAACATTACTCATGGTGCTCTGCGTGGTATGCGGATGGGCACAAAAGAACGATGTGGTTTGGGAGACCCCAAGCGCATTGTGCAATCTTGGCTCTTCAAGCGCAGAATTCTCAGTGACGAAGGTGGAACTGAAGGATGATGAAACAGTTATGCATGTTCATGCTGAGTTCATTCCGCATTATTGGATTAAGTTTGCCAGCGACTCCTTCCTGAGAACAAGTGACGGCAAGCAATACAATATTACCAACGGCAAGCCTACTAATGAAAAGGAGTCGCTCATCGAGATGGATTCGCTCTTCTGGATGGACGATAGCGGCAAGGCAGAGTTGGCATTACACTTTCAACCAGTGCCTAAGGACGCAAAGGAGATTGATTTCATCGAAGGGTATGGTGAGGGTGCTTTCCGCTTCTGGAATATCCACGAGAAGGGCAAGAATGTCCTTCCTAAGGAGTTGCAGAACATGAAGTACAAGAATGCAGAGGTGTTGCCAGATGCAAAGATTCACAAGGGCACAGCAACTGTTAGGTTCAAGATGGTGGGCTATAAGCCAGAGATGAATCTGAAAGTTGTAATATGGGACTTCGAGCCTCTGGCGAGCTGCGACGATCTTGTAATGGAAGTGCCGTTCAACGAACAGGGAATTGCTGTTGCAGAGATACCTTTGCACCTCGTTCGTACGGCTTTTTTCGATGTGGCAAACAAACACCAAGCCCGATGTCTCATTGCTCCTGGCGAAACAACAGAATGCATCATTGTGCCTGAAGCAGAGGAGAAAGAACGCTTCCTTTTCAATGGCTTCATGGCTCGCACCAATACAGAGATTTATCGTGAGAGCATCAAGGAGGAAAATGCAAGCCTTTTGTACGATGATCTGCAGAAATGCACAACAGGCAAGGAGCGTATTGATTACCTTGAGCGCAGAATGCAAACAAGAACTGCAGAGATAAACAAGCGCAAGGACTTGGCTGAATCATCCAAGCAGCTGTTGCGCATGAATGCAGAGTATGAATTTGATCTGTGGGCAACAGATTTTCAACACAAGTATTATAGATTGTCGGCAGAATTAGGCAAGATAACTCCAGCTAAGAACGCAGAAGAATACTCTGCATACATGAAAGAGTTTGCCGAAATGCTCAATCTGTCCGACTGCATGCACATCTACGACTTGGAATTAGAATGCGTCACAGCTCCATACGCAACATGCTCACCTGAGTATTGGTCCATTTTCCCATACAAAAGACTAAGCAGGAATTACCCTGCACGCGAGCTGACTTTCAACGAGAGCATTCTTGCCGTAAAATGCTTTATCAATCAGTTAGATGCTGAGGCGTATGGCTTCTACATGGACAACCTCACCGACCCTGATTGTAAGGCAGTAGTGGACGAGTACAATGCAGAACAAGAGCGCATACGCCAGTCGCTCTCACGACAGAACAACACCTACTATCTCACTCTCGATGACATTGCCCCAGAGCAGACTCTCAGCACCATTCTCGAAAAGTACAAGGGCAAGACAGTCCTCGTGGATGTGTGGGCTACATGGTGCGGCCCTTGCCGTCAAGGTCACAAAGCTATGGCACCTGTAAAGGAAGAACTGAAAGGACAGGACATCGTGTATGTCTATATCTCAGCACCATCGTCACCGCTTGCCACTTGGCAGAAGATGATACCAGAGATACCTGGCGAGCACTACTTCATAAATCAAAAGCAGTACGACTACATCATGAGCGAAATCTATCATTCTGATGGTATTCCAACCTACGGCATCTACGACCGAGAGGGCAATCAGACTTTTACACAAATTGGTTTCTCTGGAGCGGAGAAGCTGAAAGAGGAATTGCAGAAAGCAATGAAGTATTGAAGTAATGAAGTAATGAAGCATAATGTGCTAATGTTCTTGCTTTTTTGCTCTAAACAATAATGATTATCATTGATTTACACAGAATACACAAGTTTGTGTCACACAAGTTTGTGTATTATGTGTATTATGATTATCTTTGCAAGCAAATAGAAAGTGAATTATGGCAATAAATAATAGTAGTTTTGTATTTGGAGTCTCGGTATCTGATTACAATTTCATAGGTCGTCAGCAGGAATCTCGTACGCTGAAGATGAATTTTGAGGAAGGCATCAATACCATCATCATTTCTCCGCGCAGATGGGGTAAGACATCTCTTGTGAAGCATGTGATGACGATGGTGGACCAGGAATCGGTGCTGACTGTTTATGTTGATATCTTCGGCTGCAAGAGCGAATACGAGTTCTATAACAGACTTGCCGAGGCGGTCATCAAGCAGACTGCATCCAGTATGGAACGGTGGATGGATAATGCCAAGGACTTCTTGGCTCGCCTCTCTCCCAAAATCTCTATCAGCCCAGAACCTTTGTCTGATTTCTCGTTGTCCCTTGGTATAAGTCCTAAAACACATTCGCCCGAAGAAGTGCTGTCGCTGGCTGAGTCAATTGCCATAAGGAGGGATAAAAGGATTGTTATTTGTATTGATGAGTTCCAACAAATAGGAGAGATGGCAGACAGTGTTTCAATACAGAAGCGTCTGCGTAGCGTCTGGCAGCATCAGAAGCATGTTGCATACTGCCTTTTCGGAAGTAAAAAACACATGATGTCCGACATTTTCCAGAGCAAGTGCATGCCGTTCTATCAGTTTGGCGACTTGCTGTTTCTGCCTAAAATCCCTACAACAGAATGGGTGGAATACATCACCTCGCATTTTCAAGATCGACGCCGCAGCATATCGACTGATCTTGCTGCCAGAATATGCAAGGAGGTTGAGGGGTATTCATCGTATGTTCAGCAACTTGCTTGGCATGTTTTCTCACTGCTTGACGAAGGAGATGTCGTCAACGACGACCATATCGATGCTGCTCTTAAAAATCTCCTCAATAGTTGCGAGCATTTGTTCATGCAGCAGATTATTCCTCTTACGGAATACCAGATGAACTTTCTCCGTGCGGTTATTCAGGGCGTGCATTCTGAGTTTGGAGATTCCAAGATTCGCGAGCAATATAACCTTGGTAGTGCCTCCAATATCACTCGACTGAAAACAGCTCTCACAAATGCCGAACTTATCGAGGCTGATGGAAGACGAATCGTCATTACTGACCCGATATTTGCTAGATGGTTCAAAATGAGGTTCATTGATTGATCATGACGAGTTAAGAAAGTTTATACAAATGTCAAAGATAGACAGAACTTCTGAAGAATACAAGTGTAAATAAATAGAAAGCGAGCGTGCAAAGCAAGAAGTCTTTGCACGCTCGCTTTTCTATTCCTTGATTCTGAAATATCGCAGTTGCCGCATGATGACTGCCCGTGCAGTCTTAAGACTTGTCGGGGAACAGTGTTAAGCCCATTCGGGCAACAGCCTTTGAGTGATTCGGGCTATTAGGTATTTACGCTTCTCGCAATCGGCAATAATCGGTGGTAGTGCATGAGCTTTGGGGTGGGGGAATCGCATACGGAGGTTTGCACCTACACAGGGCAATTGCCACCTTTTTTCATGCTCAAAACTCTCTGCCCGTCTCGCTTTATCGCTTATACCTTGCAAGCCATATCGCTTACGAGGCATAAACGATATGGCTTGCAGGGCGCAGACTATTGAGCGTGGATAATGTTAGTGTTCTCTGCCCGAAATCACCGTGCCGTCGGTGTATGTTCCTTGAGCATCTACGGATATCTTGTGCTGGCTGCCGTTGTTCCAGAACTTGATGTCGGCATGACCATTCTTGTCGAGCACGAGGAATGGGTTCCAGTAGAGGGTGCGGCGGTAGTCCTTCGGCTTTTCGTCCAGCTGACGCTTTGAGTAGTCTGGGTTGTAGAATGTGTGGACATAGGAGAAGCCTGGGACGATGTAGTGGCGATTCTTGTAGAACTTGCGACGCGAGTCGTCGGGGAACACATAGGTGGCTATGCGAGTGTTTGGCAAGTTACTGCCGTAGTAGCGGTGGCTGCCTGTGAGGCGTGGCTGGTAGTCGGTGTAGAGGACATACTTGTCGATGTTGGTGTAGTCGTACCATTTCGACAACTCTTGCCGCGTGATGTTCATCACCAGTCCTCCTTTGCGGTCGAATGGCTTGAATGTCTTCAGGTTCTGATAGAGGTAGGCTGAGTCGCGGTTGGTGGTGATGTTCTGCAGTCCTCGGCGAACAACATCAAGTCCGAATATCTGCTGTATGTCGTAGCCATACTCTAGCTTGTATGGCTTTTCCTGTCCGTAGTCGCCTACGAAGCTGCGCACTATGTATTCCTGACTGCCGTTGAGGAAGCCTGCATCGAGAGCATCGTTGTAGGCATCGTAGGCATCGACAATGAGGGTAGGGAGCGTGTCTTGCTGGGAGTGGAGTGTGTTGTGCTTGCCCCACACCGATACATTGTCAATCTGAATGGAGCCGTCGGCTTGCACTGTCTGCCGAAGCAGAGGATCGTTGCTGTAGTTGAGGTGCGTCTGGTAGTAGTTGTAGGGCTTGACAAATCGTGGGTATGGCCAGTTTACTCTGATGGAGAAGTCGTAGAAAGACCAGCCTTTTTCCAGCAGTCCATCAATATCTTTTTCGCCCATCTGTGGGGTCCATGTTTTTGGCCTGTGCTTGTGCAGCGTGTCGGCAGCAGAGATGTTGAGAATGTAGTCTCCATAGAAATATGGCAACTGTATCTTGAAGTGACCATCCTCAGAAGGCATTTCCTTCACGGCATACTGTTTTTTGTCTATCGTCTCCACGCTGGCACGAACTAGCATGCCCTTGTTCTTGAATGCCTTGTTCTTCTGGCCAGGGAAATAGCGCACCTCGGCAAGATTGCGAGTGTTGTTGCTGAATCCGTAGATGATGCCATCCACATTGCCTTGCCAGTGGTTCTGGCCTGAGTATCTTCTGAAATTGTTTTTGCTGTCTCGTTCTTCAAAATCAGACTCAAAGCGGTCGATGCCGAATGTTGACTTGTTGGTCTTGGTGTTGACGAAGCCGTAGCCGCCCCAAGTGTCATCATCGTCAACATCCTTAGTTTCTGCCAGAAAGTCTCTTTTCTCATCGTATTCCTGAAAGTCTTTGGCACCTGAGCTCAGGAAACCGAAAATTCTTTTCTGCAAATTATCTATATCAAAGCTGTTTGCTGTCTTTTCTCTTGCAATCTCGTATTCTCTTTCCAGGTCTCGGCAGTATTCTCCTTCTTCGATGTCGTATATCTGTCCTTCGATGATAGGTGTCTTCTCTGCCACTTGCGTCATCTCCCATGCACCGCGCACAGCCATCTCCTGCCAGTCGAAGCGACGCCATCCTTGTGTCATCATCAGGAGGTCGAGAGCGCGGTTGTGTTCGTTGTCGTTAGCCTCGAAGAACCACTCAGGGTCTTCTACGAAGCCTTTTATCTCGGACGAGAGCAGCATCTCGCTGAGCATGGTGGCATTGTCGTAGAGATTGTCATTATGAGATGCGTCTCTGACAGACATTGACATGATGCCTCGTCCCTTAGGAGCATTGATGCTGAGGTTGATGAGCTCGTATGGTTCGTAAGAGTCCTTCACGCCAGAGATGCTGATGTTTGGTTTTCCTGTCTCGTCATTTCTGACGAAGAAGAGACGGTCTGCCCATACATGACCCTTAGCATCAAACACAGTGGCTTGGTTCACACCTTCCTTGAGATCTGTGAGCGCTATAGATAATCTGAGACTGTCGCCGCTGACTGGCTCAAACTTCTCCAACACGCCTTCGTGCATCACTGTCAATCCCTTTGGCTCGTCGGCAAGGTCGGCTGTGGTGTGTATGTTGATATACACAGAATCGTAGTCTTGAGTCACTCTCAGCGAAGCACCTGTAGTCTCTGGTTTTGGCAGCTTTGCCTTGACAGTAGTGCCATCCTTTGCAGTGAAAACCACTTCACGCTCAAATCCCTTCTCAGGTATTACCTCAAAGGTTCCTCTGCCTCGCTTCTC
>JAGHVC010000065.1 GCA_018064505.1 Candidatus Minthosoma caballi
TTACCTCACCATACATATCATTAAATCTTATCTTGCTGTCTGGTGCTCCGCATAATTTGCACACATCTTCTTCCTTTTCAGAAGAATCATACGATGAACTGTAGGATGATGAAGAACTTGACGAGCTGCTGTTAGTGTTTTTGTTCTCTTTTTTAATGACCTTGTACTTCACTTCAATGCTAGCTATGCGTGATGTACCTCCATAAGGCAGGAAATACTCTGACGATGTGTAGAGCCATACTGTGATTTCATCGTCGGTATCCTTCACGGTGTAGCTGCCAGATGCAGAAGGAAAGGTCTCACAGTTGAATGTTTTATCCACCAGATACTCACCATTTACATTTATGCTCAAAGACAGATGGTTCCAATCCTTTATGCCACCACTGTCGGTGAAACCGTCTGCCATGGTGACACTTGCCGAGATAGTCTCTCCCGGATGGATCTCGCCTTTAAGCGTTTCAGGATCAATGTTGCCACCGCTGACGGAGTAGTTCATTTTCAATGGCGCATCTTCTTTTGTGCCGCTGATTTCCCCGTCTGCCTTAGCTGTCGAAACTAATGCAGGAAATGTGAGTAGAAACAATAGAATAGCGCATTTCAGCATGTTTGCTTTTTGCAAGCTTGTTGTGAAGGTCTTTGCAAATATATCCATCTAATTCAGTTATTATGTGTTATAATGGTGACAAATATAGACATTATTTGCGAAACATCCAACATTTTTCACTCACAACTTATAAAATGTGCTTATCTCAATCAGGGTGTCAGTCCCCTCGGTTGAGAAAAAGTATCTGCTCGCCACGCTTCATAGCTTCTGCCCGTCACCCCATATCGCTTATCCCTTGCAAGCAATATGGCGTGACGAGCAAAAGCTATACGCTGTCATTGCAGCTGGAAAAGAAAGCAATGCTGCCATGATGAAAATATTTGCAAATATTTCAAATAAAACGCTTGTTTGTTTCAAAAGAAATTTATATCTTTGCAGCGCAATTGGGGAAAAGCCTCTTTGAGAAACTAATCAAATAACAGAATTATAATACCCACATCATGGAAACAAACAAACTCTGGCAAGCAGGATACTCACGCGTGCCAAATGCATTAAGCAAAACACTCATGTGCGAAAAGAAAGCTCAGGCAATGGGCGTGTACATGTGGCTGCTCAGCAACGCAGCCCGCACCGATATGACCATAGGACGCAGCACAGTGCAGCGCGGACAAGTGCTGCTCAGCAAGGCTGCCGCAGCCAAGGAACTCGGACTCAGCTATCATCAGATGCGCTCAACCATCGACGCACTCTCCGAGGCAGGACTGCTGACAGCCTCGATGGCAACCACCGAGCGTGGCTCAATGAGCATCATAACAATCTGCAACTTCGACTGTTACAACGGCTTCTACGACTTCACCGCCACAGCCCCTGTCACCCCTCAGGTCACACCGCCCAGCACCCCCACAGTCACTCTCGCCGTCAGCCCTTTAAAGGACAAAGAACACAAAGAAACACAAAAAGAAACGAAAGAGGAGAAAGACACAATCGCCACCTCCGACCTCACCTCGTGGATGCTCTCGCAAACCGACTGGGCAGCCGCTTTCATGCACAACCACGGCATCACTCTCGATGCCCTCACGCTTGCCATCCAAGCCTTTCAGGTGCATCTGCAGAGTGGCGGCACGATGACGAAGACCAAGTCCGACGCCCTCCAGCACTTCTCCTCCTGGCATGCCCGACGCCGTGCCGCACAGCAAGCCGACGAACAGCGTCGTGCCGAAGCAGCAGAGCGTGAACAGCTCCGTCTCGCCGAGCGACGCAACCAGCAGGAGCTCATCAAGCAGCAGCGCCGTCAGGAAGACGCCACCCGTCAGCAGCGCATCTGCAACGACCTGATTACCAAGGCTCGCCAAGGCGATTCCTTAGCGCAAGAAGCATTACGAAAATACGGGATGCAATGGTAGCCACCATTTGCCACAAAGCCCTATACGCCTTTTTCCTTCTGAAAAAAGCTTATGTAAAGGAAAAAGGCTCTTCTTCAATTTGGTTGAAAAACTCTAGTTTAAGATTATCATTTGGATTTTTGTTGCGATTTCGAGCGTAGCGATCCCCATAAAATCGTTCAAAAAAGCGAAGAACTTGAGCGTATTTTGGTAAGGATGCTAGTTGAAGATTTTTATAATCTCAACCAAAAATTTCAAATAAAATGCGCTCAAATTCTTCGCTTCTGGGGACGATTTAGTTTTGGATCGCTACGCTCGAAATCCGAACAAAAATCTTAACTATAATCTTATCTCCTAACTCTTAACTCTTTATTCAACAATGCTCAGCAAAACCGAATTAGCACTCCAATACATGCCCAACATCCAGCCCCGCAGCGCCGTCAATCGCCTTGCCAAGTGGCTGAAGCTCAACCCCTCCCTCTGGCAGGCCCTCACCGAAGCAGGCTATCGCCCCACCCAGAAAGTGTTCACCCAGTTGCAAGTCGACATAATCTGGCAGTATCTGGGCGAACCGTAGAAAAAGACGGCAATTCGCTCTGGCGAATCTCACAGATGAAGCGATGCCCCCTTGCCTGTAAAGTTTTGAAACACAGAGGACGCGGAGGTCTCAGAGTTGTCTCTCGTCCCAAATGAAAAAAATAAAACTCTGTGTCTCTGTGTTTATATATAATTCAACTTTCGCAAGTTCGCTAATGTGTTATATTTTAGATTTTTATAATGATTTTTGTTTAGATTTCGAGGAGCGTAGCGACGATCGCCTCAAAAACGCT
>JAGHVC010000148.1 GCA_018064505.1 Candidatus Minthosoma caballi
TGCGTTTTGTGTAGAAATTGGTTTCATTTGTCTTCTGAATTAAATGATAGTCTATTTAAATAATGTTATGCAAATATAGCATCAAAGGTAGAGTTTTGCAAGAAAATGTAAGAAAAAAGAGCTTTTTTGTGCGTGATTGAATAATTAGTGCTACCTTTGCGAAAGATTTTTTATTATCTAAATTATAATTTTGATTATGGAAACAAAATCTTTTAGTGTTTCAGAATGCATCTCAGAGGGTTGGGAGTATTCAAAGAAGCATGGCCTTTTGATGGCTGTGATTTTATTTGGTCTTGGCATCATCTCTCAGGGATTTTCGTCAATGTTCTCCTTCATAGGAGGCGTAAATCCATTTGATACTCAAGAAGCTGCCCGACAGCTTGGTGAGCGCATGGCACAAGGTGACACTCAGGCTATGTTTGATTATTTTCGCATGATGTCAGCTACTTCAGCAGGATCATGGGTTGGAGCTATTCTTTCAAGTCTCGTGTTGGTGGGACTTTACAATTTTGCTCTTGGCATCATTTCTGGCCGTTTCTCTTCTTTGGAGTTTGATGTGTTCAAAATGCCGCTGATGGTGTATGTGAAGTATTTCGCAGTGTCTGTGATTACAGGTATTTTGACTGGCGTAGGATTATTGCTTTGCGTAATCCCAGGCATCTATATTGGCGCTCGTTTGCAGTTTGCTACAATCTATATTGTTGACAATCCTGATGCTGACATTATTGAGGCTCTCAAGGCAAGCTGGGAGATGACTTCTGGTCAGGTGATGTCTCTGATTGGCTTTGCCTTGGCTTGCTTTGGCATTACTATTATTGGTCTCCTTTGCTGCTGCGTGGGTGTGTACTTTGCCGAAGCTGTTACTATCTTCGCTACTGTATGTGCTTATAATGTTTTGAAGCAAGCGTAAGTAAAAACTTATATTTTAACACAGAGTTCTCAGAAGACTCTGAGTTTTTTCTATGTTATTCTGCATTTTGAAGTAAAAAACTCTGTGTACTCTGAGAACTCTGTGTTTATATATGATATTAAACAATAATCACGGTTTCTTTGCAAGCTCGCAAGGAAACCGTGATTTTTTGTTTATGTCTATGTTTTTTCTGCCGCTGCTTTTACCTGATGAACACCTTCTTGCCGTTGATGATGTAAATGCCCTTCTTTGGCTGAGCAACCATGCGGCCTGTGAGGTCGTAAATTGCTGAGGAAGAAGTGTTTTGCGAAGGAATGTCGCTGATGGCATCTACTATTGGGTCGCCGCCGTTCAGCTTGAGAGTGATGGTCTTGTCTTCGTTCTCAGTGATGTCGGTGATGGTCATGTCAATCTCGCCTCCTGTGAAGACGGAGTAGTTGCTCATTGCGGTGATGTTATTTGCGCCAGGGTAGAGGTCGGCGCGGAAGGATTCGTTCGACAATGTGTCTGTGTCGAGCTTTATAAGCTTTCCGTCAGCGGGCACGATTGTGAAGCGCTGGTGGGCTGGAACTGAGTTGACTCCGTTTGATGTCCATGAAGATGCCGAGTAGTCAACATGAAAGATGATCAAGCCGTGTGCTGCTCCAAATTTGTTGAATCCAGACACTGTTGCGCAACCCAGATGTGTGTCAAAACCGATGTTCTGACGATTCTCGAGAATGAAGTATTCGTTCTCATTTGCAGGGTTTGCAATCTTGATGCTAACGCCTCCACTTTCAATAGGTTGGAGGGTGAGAGTCTTCTTGTCAGAGTAAGTGACTTCTTCCATCTTTCTCCATCCCATAAACTCGCGCTCGTAGCCAGAATAGCAGCATGGTTCCTTGCCGATGAGCTGGTAGCTGCCAGAGTCCATGAGATCCCAGTAGTCGAGACCGAAAGCATTGTAGGATGTGTCGTAGAAGTCTGGCAGACCGAGTCCGTGGCTAAGCTCGTGACACATTGTGCCGATGCCATCGACTGTGGTTTTGTAGAGCTCGTTGCAGCATGCTGACGATGCAAACACTACGCTGCCTCCGTCATACTTTACAGTGATGCTGCTCATTTGCTCTTTTGGCCAAATGAGGTTTATATCGGCATCCTTCACATTGGCTCCGCCGCCAGCATAGATGAAGTACACGAGGTCAACTTTTCCGTCACCGTTGTTGTCGAAGGCAGACCAATCTGTGCTGTGGTTTTGCACTGCAATCTTGCAAGCTTCTGAGTAAAATTCATTTATGTGGTTGTCATTTTTTCCTTCACCGTAATAAGCATATCCACGAGAGAGAGTGACAGGGCCAATAACCTCAAATTCAGGTGAGAAGAGCGAATCAGACTGCTCGATGAAGTAGTCGGAAACTGAGCCCCAAGAGCCATTTGCTGGGCGGTAAGGCTTGCCAGGGATGCCTGTGCCGTTGCAGAATTTGTTGTAGAAAGCATTCACATTCTCGTCTGAGTGCTCAATGGTATCGTCCATCTTCACATCTGCAGTGAATTTGGTGTCGTCAAACTGTACCAAGATGACAGGAATCTTTGGGCTTCCTGTGCATGGAAGAGGCGCTGTGGTACGGCTGCCAACTCTGCGCTGGCGGCTCACGACTGGCTGGCTGTAGTCAGTCATATTTTGTATGCGTCCTCTTCTGACATCCTCGCTATTGTCTTGTGCCATGCTTGCTGTGGCAATGGCAGAAACTGCGAGCAGCGTTAAGAATTTTCTCATATTTTTATTTTTATATTATTGTATTTGATGCAAAGGTATGAAAAAAAGAGCGTATTTGCGATAAAAAATGCGTTTTTGTTGCCATGAAGAATGTTAATGTCATAATTGTATCATCGTTTGTTATAAAAGTACAATGTGTTTCGGTTAAAATTTGCTAATTTTGCACCGTAAAAACCTATAACAACTTTTTTATGGACGGAAATTAATCGACCGTGAAACACATTATCTGAATTAGAACAGAGAAAATAACTAATTATAAACTTTAAATCCTTTTGCAATGAAGATGAAAAAAAACTTCAGCATTAAATTGGCGCTGTTGTCATTTCTTCTGCTCATGTCAGCAAATGTCTTTGCGCAGTTCGCAGTTAGCGGTACTGTGATTGATGATTTGGGAGATGGTGCAGTTGGAGCATCAGTGCGTGAAAAAGGAACGAGCAACGGCGTTGCTACAGACATTAACGGTAACTTCAAGCTTAATGTCAAGAATGCAAACGCAGTGCTTCAGGTTTCCTATGTTGGCTTCCAGAGCCAAGAAGTAAAAGTTGGTGGTCGTCAGACTATCAGAATCACTCTCGTGCCAGACTCTAAGGTTCTCGGCGAGACAGTAGTCGTTGGTTACGGTACAATGAAGCGCTCAGACCTCTCTGGTGCATCTGTTACTGTAGGTGAGGACGCTATCAAGAACAGTATCGTTACATCTCTTGACCAGGCTCTTCAGGGCCATGCAGCAGGTGTTACAGCTGTTCAGACTTCTGGTGCTCCAGGCTCTTCATCATCAATCCGCGTGCGTGGTACAGCAACAATCAATGCTAATGCTGAGCCACTTTATGTTATTGATGGTGTGATTGTTCAGGGCGGTACAACTAAGGCTCTTGACCTCGGTCTTGGCGATCTTGGCAATGGTATGGCTCCAGCTATTTCTCCTCTCGCAACTATTGATCCTGCCGACATCGTTAGCATGGAGATCCTCAAGGATGCATCTGCAACTGCAATCTATGGTGCTCAGGGTGCAAATGGTGTTGTGCTCATCACAACAAAGCATGGTAAGGCTGGCGAAGCTAAGTTCTCTTATAATGGTTCTTTGAACATCAGCCGTCAGACAAAGCGTCTTGACATGATGAACCTTCGTGAGTTTGCAACATACCACAATGGATTGGTAGAGATTGGTGAAGCAAGCGCTGATCCTAACTATATAGATCCTTCATTGCTCGGCAAGGGTACAAACTGGCAGGACGCAGTGTTCCAGACAGCTCTCCAGCACAGCCACCAGCTTTCTGCTCAGGGCGGTTCTGATGCTGTTCGCTACTATGTATCAGGCTCATACATGAATCAGGAAGGTACAATCATCGGCTCTAAGTTCAATCGTCTCTCTCTTCGTGCAAATCTTGATGCAGACTTGAAGAAGTGGTTGAAGATGGGTGTCAATGTTTCTTATTCAGACAGCAATGACGACCTCAAGGTTGCTGACGGCGAGCAGGGTATGATCACCTACTCTCTCACAGCATCTCCTGCAATTCCAATCTACGATGTAGATGGCAACTATGCATCAATTTCTGCTCAGGGCTATACAAACCCTAACCCAATCGCAATGGGTCTTGCTAATACTAACACCCTCAACCGTCAGAAGTTGAATGGCAACATCTTCTTCGAGGTTAAGCCTATTAAGGATTTGGTATGGCACACAGAACTTGGCTTCGACATTGCTAACAGCCAGAGTGAAAGCTACAAGCCAAAGCTCGACTTCGGCAACTGGTCACAGCCTATCAACAAGTCAATGATTCAGAAGAATGCTAACAAATACTGGCAGGTTAAGAACTATCTTACATACAGCCACATGTTTGGAAAGCACAATGTAACTGCCATGGTAGGTCAGGAAGCATGGGAAAGCAAGTGGAACTATTCACGCATCATGAACACAGACCTTCTCACTGACGACATCCACAACCCACAGCTTGGTCAGGGCACACCTACTATTAACTATGGTTTCGGTGATGCAGCTATGGCTTCTGTCTTCACTCGTTGGACTTACAGCTATGACGAGCGTTACAATGCTACTTATACTTATCGTTATGATGGTTCTTCAAACTTCGGTCCAGATAACCGCTGGGCAGGTTTCCACTCTTTCGCTGCAAGCTGGCGCTTCAACAACGAAGAGTTCATGAAGGAATTTGACTGGCTCAGCAACGGTAAGTTCCGTGTAGGATGGGGTCAGACAGGTAATGCAAACATTGGTGGCTTCATGTGGGGCGTTTCAATGTCTAACGCAATCGCTACAGGTCTCGGCACAAGCTTCCGTCCAGTTCGTATCGCAAACACAAAGATTAAGTGGGAAAGCCAGGAGCAGTGGAACTTAGGTCTCGACCTCGGCTTCTTCAACAACCGCGTTAACTTCACTGCAGACTGGTACTATAAGGAGTCTAAGGACATGCTCATGCAGCTCCAGCTCCCTGTTTACATGGGTTCTATGGGTAATCTCAGCTCACGCTTCCAGGCACCTTACGGAAACTACGGCACAATCCGCAACACAGGTCTTGAGCTTGCCCTCAACACTCACCCAATCGTAGGTAAGTTCCAGTGGGATTCAGACTTCCAGATTTCTTTCAACAGAAACAAACTCGTCAAGTATGATGGCCCAGCTATCGAAGGTCATGGACAGTGGTCAGATGTTGTTTCTCGCACAGTTGAAGGCGAATCTCTCTACAACTTCTTTGGATATGTAACAGACGGTTACTATACTCAGGAAGAGCTTATTAATAATATTGGTAAGAATCCTGGCGACGAAGGCTATACTCCAGTTCCTGAATGGTCAGCTCCTAAGGATGGTGTTTATGACAGAAGCACTACTGTATGGGTAGGTGACATCAAGTACAAGGATATGGACGGCGACGGCAAGATTACAGTTGCTGATAAGAGAAACATCGGCTCTCCAATGCCTAAGTTCACTTTCGGCTTCAACAACACATTCCGCTATGCTAACTTCGACTTGAACATCTTCATCAATGGTTCAGTTGGCAACAAGGTTGGTAACTACAACAAGATGCGTCTCTCTCGCATGACTTCAACTTGGACCAACCAGCTTTCAGATGTTCTCGGCCATGCACAGCTTGCTCCTATCGATCCAAACAAGGACTACAGCCAGGGCGTGACTCGTCCAGACGGCTCAGTGGTATGGAACTGGTATGATGATATTAATAATGTGCAGCTCGTAGGCGTAAATTCACTTCCTCGCGCAACATTGGCAAACCCTAACCAGAACGACCAGTGGAGCGACCGCTACATTGAGGATGGATCTTATGTTCGTCTCAAGAACATCTCTCTTGGCTATACATTCCCTAAGTCATTGACTAAGAAGCTTTCTATCGACACACTCCGCCTCTACTGCAACATCCAGAACCTTGTCACTCTCACTGGCTATAGCGGCTATGACCCAGAAGTTGGTGCAAGTGCTCAGGACTCTGAAGGCCATGTGTTTGGTTTGGATAATGGTCGTTACCCTTCTCCAACAACATACTCATTCGGTATTAATATCTCATTCTAAAATAGAAGAAACATGAATTTCAAATATATTAAAACATTGGCGCTTGCTGGTCTTGTTGGATTAGGATTCTCATCATGTGAGGACTTCCTTGACCGCCCAACAAAAGACACAGATACAAGCAGCACATTCTATCAGACTGATGACCAGTGCTATTCAGGTGTCAACTACCTGTACAATATGCCTTGGTTTGATGTGCTTCGCGGCTACTTCCAGGTAGAGGTGCTCGCAGGCAACTTGTATATGGGTGACTCTCCATACCTGAAGTATATGGTTGACGGAGACACAGAAGATAATGTGAACATGTCAAACTCTCTTTGGGCTGTTATTGCTAATACAAACACTGTATATGACAATATCAAAAACGGCAATGGCTCAGAAGCTGCAAAGAAAGACTGTATGGGTCAGTGTCTTCTCTGGAAGGCAATGGCATATTTCTACATTGTTCGTACATACGGCGATGTGCCACTGATTCATAATAATATGGATGCCCTCGGCCAGGACTACAACAATTTCCCTAAGGTGCAGAAGGCTGACATCTATGAATACATCATCATGACATTGGAGAAGGCTCAAGAGTTGCTTCCTGACACTCCAAAGAATCCAGGTCGTTTCGACAAGCTCACTGCTGATGCCCTTATGGCTAAGGTTTACCTTGCTAAGGCAGGCGTAACTGGTCAGCTCAATCAGGCTGATCTTGACGCAGCTGCAGATCATGCTCTTAAAGTTATTAATGACCCATTGAAGCGTCACAACCTTCTTCCAAACTATTCTGACAACTTCCGCTTGCAGTACAACTTCAACGAAGAGAGTATCATTGCTTGGCGTTGGGATTGTACAACAGATGTATGGACAACTCAGAACTGTCTCCAGTCTGACCTTGCATGGCTTGGCTTCGACGAGTGGAACTGCTGGGGTGACTGGCGTTGTATCTCTGTTGACCTTCAGGAGGCTTTCGGCATCAAGATTCTTGAGCAGCAGCCAAGTGCATGGCTCGGCCACAACGACACTCGTTTGAAGGCAACAATGATGCTTCCTGGCTTCACTTACGACTATTTCTGGACTGACCACGCTCTTCCAGACGGAAGCGGCAATGGTTTTGACTTCCTAAGCTTCATTTACAACAAGGAGTATAACAGCCAGGCTAAGGATTCATACGATGCTCAGTCAGGTGCAAGTAATGTTAAGCACCTCCATGGTAACAACGCAGACCACAGAGCAGGTGTAGGCTATGCACCATCTGGCCAGATGGCAAGCAGCTTGGCTACTCACATCCTCCGTCTTGCTGATGTTTACCTCATCTATGCAGAGGCTAAGCTTCATGGTCCTGGTTCAACTACAAATGATCCAAAAGCAATCGAACTCTATCGTGCTGTTCGCCAGCGTGCTCTCTCAACAACTGTTCCTGAGATGAATGTTCTCAAGTGGGAGGATGTATGGAAGGAGCGTCGTCTTGAGTTGGCTATGGAAGGCGACCGCTGGTATGACTATGTTCGCGTTTCTTACTACAACCCATCATTCGTTGAGAATGAGTTGAAGAATCAGAAGCGTGAGGTATATGGCAACATCGACAAGCTCACTCGCGAATACTACTCTACAGGCAATTGGACTGTAACTACTGAGAAATATCCAGAGCGTCCTGACCCACTCAATGTTGGTCGTCTGCAGGTTGAGGATTATGTAAGCAAGAACAAGGTTCTTACAATCCCTATGCCAACTACAGACTTGAACACTAATGCTCATCTCAGACCTGAGGCAGCTCCAGAACATGTTGATGTCCGCGAAAAATACAGATATTAATTATAATATATAATGT
>JAGHVC010000059.1 GCA_018064505.1 Candidatus Minthosoma caballi
ATATATAATAGGTATATTTAAAGCTATAGGTCGTAATAACGAATACAAACTGGGTGGCAAAGTCACCGTCAGTGCAGATGGCGAGCCTTTGGACGGTTTCCCTGCCAAGGTTGCTCCATGTACAACACTCAATATCGGTGCTCAAGGCACAGGTCGTATGAAGGTTGCAGAAGCTAACTGGAACATTGTTATCAATAAGGTAAATGGCAATATCTTTGCTTCATACTTCTGTAAGCCACACTTTGAGTGGCATGCAACAAGAGGCTATGCTGCTGATGGAGCAAGGTCTATAAGCGGAGAACTTGATCATGGTTCAATCTTGGCTGTTCGTGCAGGTAAGAACCGCAACGAGATAGAGAATGCCATCAAAATGCAGGTCATCAAACCTTAATACTATAAGATATTAAAAATAACTATAATACAAACTCTTTTATCCTAAACTATTATGGCAAACGAGAAACACATCTTCATCGGTATTGGTGGTCAAGGCTGTAAGACGATTGCGCAGATCAAGGAGAAAGTCTATGAGAAGCGTTTTGCCGAGGCAACTGCCAGTAAGACTCGTCTGCAGGCAATGAACGACACATATCGTTTCATTTTCCTCGACACAGACCAGCGTGACATTGACGAAGCAAACAAGCGTAACCGCTCAACTTTTGAGCAGGGTAAAGTTCCTTTCATCAGTCCTCAGACTGACTTGATTAATCTTGGCCGTGCTAACCCTCATGCAGTATATGAGGAGGCAAAGCACAATCCTGACACATTGATTAACAAGCGTATTCTTGAGGCTTGTTCACCTGAGTTAGCTGCAAAGATTCCCGATCAGCCACTCTCATTTGGCGCAGGCGCATTCCGTATTAAGTCACGCATTGCCTTTGCCCATTCTCTTGCTGATTTCCAGAGTAAGTTGCAGAGTGCAGTATCTTCACTGAATGATGTCAAGACTGTTGGTGGAGAAGATTGCATCATTTACTATTGGCTCGTAAGTAGCTCGCTTGGAGGTACTGGTTCTGGTATCTTTAATGATGTTCTCTATCATATCAACCAGATTCATCATCAGGTTGTAGGTACAGGTGATCCTCAGCTCGTATATACAATGTATATGCCTAAGGTTTTCATCGATTGCAACAACACAGAGGAGAAGTACTCACTCAATGCATACGGTGTGTTCTCTGAGCTTGAAGCATTCAAGGTAATGAGTTTCAACGAGAAGCAGAATACCGTAATGCATCGCTTGGCATTCAACAACGATTACAACCTTGTTAATTCAAACAAGCGTTACTGCCCATTCTACTATCTTATTCCTGTAGATATCCAGACTGATAAGGGTACAAGCCTTGGTAGTACTCATACCATGATTCGCAATACCGCAGAAATGCTGTTCCATCTGCACAATGGTCAGGCTGGTGCAACCTTCCGCAGCGACATTGATAACTACATGAACGATATTATGGAGCGCGATCACAAGAACTTCCTCGTCCCTATGGGTTATGTTTCATTGCAGAAGCCTATTGAGCAGTTCAACAAGTATCTGCGCTTCCGTTTCAGAAGAGATATCCTGCGTAGCTGGTTGCTTTGCGATGACCCTAAGCAGAGTGCAGTTGAAGAGAGCAAGATTCCTCAACTCACAAACAAGTTGTTCTGGCACCTCACGACTCAGAAAGGTGCCATAGGCCATCATGTTGCTGGTGGGCAGGATGTTGACAGCTTGATAGATACGCTATCGGTTCAGGATCCTAAGTCTGAAGATTTGAACCCTGCTTTGGAATTGCCTACAATCCAATCTTCATTGGATGATATCATTGCAAAGATTAAGGGATATGCAAAGAACGGCGATAAGCGTGAAGAATATAAAGGTATCATTAAGGAATGCGTTTGGGATGAGGCAGAGAGACTTATCCGTGAGCGTGGTCTTGCTTATGCTTACAATGCTGTTGATGAAGTCCGCAAGGAAATGTCAGCGCAGTTTGACGAAGAAGAAAAGAAGCAAGCTTCTGCAGAAATCGACACAACTGAGTTGAACAAGTTGTACGAAGCTGCAAAGAAGCGTGATTTCAAGGAGAAGACAATTGGCTCAAATAAGGGTGATATCCAGGCTTATATTGCTGCTCTTGGTGCATATATTGATGACAGTTTGAATGCAGCTATCAGCTTCTGGGCACACGACCTCAAGCGTGACTTCTGTGCTGATGAAAAGAACTGCGAGCTGACTAAGCTGGCTAAACACATTGCAAGTTTCAAGGATAAGGCTGCGGAAATGAACCGTGATGCTGTTAAGCAGTACAAGAACCTCGCAATGAAGTTTGGTGACACAGCAATGGATGTAACTACCGTTTATCTGCCTATGCTTAAGGAGATTTGCGATGGTAACGGCTGGAAGCAGGACAACTTCTTCTCTCGACTCTATGTTGCATCTGTAATCAAGGCACTGAATGATAAGGATGAGACTCCTGATCACAAGGATTTGCTTGATCTTCTATACACTACAATCTACAATGCTCCAAACGAGAAAACCTCTGAGGCTATCGATAAAGGACAATACAAAGTCTATATGACTAAATTCGACCCTAAGGCTAAGCAGGTAGAGAAGCTTCCTTCAACTCGTTTCTTCTGTAACCCTGACCTCGACCGCTCCGACGAGAAGATTATTGAGGACTTCCTCAACATCGCAGAGACTATCATGGATAAGAAGGTTCGCGAGAACAAGGAAATCCAGGAGAAGTGGGAGACAAAGAAGATCAGTGCATTCTTTGCAGACCTTACCAACGACAAGAAGGATGAGGTTCGCCGCAGCTTGAATCCTGCTCTCTTCTTCAGCTACAACAGCAATAGCATCGAGACTACCAAGAAGGAAGAGCACATTGTCTTTGTTGCTGGCAGCGAAGACTTGGCAGAAGAGATGCTGGGCTACCAGAAGGGAAACAACAAGCACCGCTTCGAGAAGGCAGATAGCGAGAACACAGCTCTCGTACTGAAGTCTAAGTACGGACTTTCACTTGCTGACTATCGCATCTATGACAATATCAAGATGGTTTACGACAAGGCAAGCTTCCGCGAGAAGTATCACTTCCATCACCTGTTCTCACAGTATGGCGCAGACCTTTCCATCGATAATCTGCCTGATGAGATTCTGCCTCAGCACTTTACATTGGCCAAGCTCATGTTGCTGAATCTCTATAAGGAGGAGTTAACTGCATTCTTCCACAAGGATGAATATGACGAAGAGCTTTACACTCAGTCATTAATGAACGGTGAATTGGTTAATGTTGCTATGCCTGATGCATATTCTGTTAATGAAGACAATGGCAAGATTAAGATCCAGAAGGAGGCAAATGGTCATAAGTTGTTCTGGGTACCAAAGGGAAAACGCTTCAGCGAGCGCTTCGAGGAGTATCGCGACGCATACTATAACCTGCGTTTTGGAGAAACAACAGAAACCATGTTGCAGAATATCTTGCGCCAGAGTCGTCTAGAAGAAGGCAAGACCCTTAAGGGTGAGGATGTACTGCGTGACTTGTATGAAGACAAGAAGAAGGATTTGCTGAAGTATCTCAACGAGCAAAAGAAAGCTTCTGCGAATGCTGCTGATCAGCGTTTGTACAATATCTTGTTCAATATCGTACGCAAGGATTACGATAATTTCTACGACTTCATCAAGTCAAAGAAATAAGTAATTAGCAATACATTTATAGGTCTGCCCGGATGTGCCGAGCAAACGACCATGTCGGGCAGACCTTTCATTTCTATTTTATCCTTTTAACTTCTAATCTAAAACCATGCTCCCTCTTTGGATTATAGATATTACAAAACAATCTGACCGTCAGTTGGAATTCCTTAAATTGCTCTGTCAGGTTGACCATGTTTTTGTTCCTAAAGAACTCAGGACACTTGTTGCGACTGTCAACGAGCAGTCAAAACAAGACACAGACAATGGTGAGGCAGAACATCAGCAAGACGATGCTGAGCATCAGAATAATGATGCTCCCCTGTCGAATATTGGCGTATCAGCAGATGACACTAAACAGGTAGGAGCTAGCAAGTTATCTAGTGAAGAAGTTGATGCTATAGAGAAAAAGGAGGCTTTGCGTAATGCCGTTATCAAGGGAGACTATTGGCATTATACCCATCTTGACAATCCTTTCAACGAGGAACTGCCAGAAGATTACCAGGAAGATTTAGAGAAAATACTTGACGAGGTTAATCGTCGAAATGAAAACGAGCAGAAGGAACCTATCAATGAGGAAGAACAACAGACTTATCTTCATGCCAAGAAGTTGTACAGGTTCCAGGAAACAATGTTGGACGAAGGAAAAGCCTTTATACACCGACTCCGTTCATCCAATGTAAAACCATACCAGACAATCAATGTGATTGTTTTGGGCGATGCAAGAGATGAGTTAACGCAAAGCGTGTTTGCTTCAATTGCCGCTATTCTAACGAAAGAAAAAGGCAGATTCATGCCTGCCCATATACATCAAGGTTTATCTATTACCGGGTGTTTATTCGTGCCCTGCAATGTTAACGCCTACAAGGTTGATGAGCGTAACAAGGTTTTGCACCTACTTGATGAGATAGAGGTACAACACAACTTACCCAGCATGCGTGGTTATGACCACATGATGCTTTATCAAGATGTGCAGAATCGCACAGAATGTGCTTACACAATTCTCAGTGAACAACAACAGGCCCAATACTTAATGCAGTGTCTGGTACACATGTTCTTGGCATGCGACATTAATTATCCTTTGTTAAGTGGTACCAGTAGCGAAGAGAGCTTCTACTTCTCAATGGGAGCTGCTTCTGTCTATTTTGACATGGATGTTGAGGATAATAAAGAAGCAAACCGTGTAGCCATAAAATTACTTGAGACTCTTAAGGCTGATGGTACAGGAGAAATGCGTGAGCTTCAGAAGCCACTTGTTGACAAGGATGATTTCACTGCAGACATGTATGTGGGAATGTTTTCGAAGATAGCCGAAAACATGGATGTAGAAGATGTTCCAGTAGGACCATTCCGCCCACATCCTATAGTAGATTACCTAAACAAGAACCTTAAGCGTGTTTATTACCAGTTCAAACTTAGATATTTACCTGCAGACCTTTTGCGTGGAATAACTGCAAGTATTGAGAAGGCTACCAGTGATCGTTTGGACATGATAGCCGAGAAGTCAAAAAAGGCCTATGATTCTCTTGCATGCAAGCTTAAGCCAGCTATAACCCGTCGCTTAGCCAAGGTTACCGAGGTTGATGGGGCTTTGATTTACATAGAGACCCTGCTGAAGAAGATGCAAGAGATGATGTCAACTGAACGAGAACGCATTCGTGTCAGGGTTGAGGAGCAGTTTTGGTTGAATATTATGGATAAGGACTCTTTGGCAGTACCTCGCAACCAAAAAGATTATTTTGAAGAGTATCATGACATATATATTAATGATATTGACGCCAAGAATGATGGAGCTGGTTGTGCAGGCGCAAAAAATGAAGCTTTGCTTAAACTAAAGGACATTTTGAGTCAGGAGAAAACCACACTTGCTACTCTTGTTCGTATCTTCTTCATGAGCATAATGCTTGTACTATGTTTGTTGCCTTTGCTCGACATGCTCTCTCCTGGGACTATTGATTTAGGTAATGTTAAGAAGAATGCATTCTATTGGGGAATGTTCATATTCATTATTCCTGCATTGATACAGATACTGTGCTATTTCCTATATATGCGTAAACGCAATGCTGCAATCAATGTTCTTAAGGCCTACTATTTGCACGATGCATATGCTCGCTTGGCTAATCGTGTTGAATATGAAGCCAACGAATTCTATATGAAGGGTATAGCCTTAGAAGAGGAGTACCTTAAGCGCTGTAAGCAGATACGAGAAGAGATAACCATAAAGGAGAATGATTTCGCAACTAAGCCATTGATACCTGACACGATGTTTAATCAGCCCCTCAATGGTGGTGTTTTCAATGAGGAGGAGATCATTCCTGCCAAGGAGATAGAGTGTCGAAAGATTAGAGTTCGTTCTATAGGTGTACCTACAAACGAACTGACAACAGCCAACTACTTCCTGCTCATCAACTATTTTAACGATATCATTGCTAAACTTTTTGATGGAGTTTCTGTTACTGAGAGTCATGAACGAGTCTTCAATAGTAAGACTGGAGACCATGACTTTAAAAGCCGTCAGCAGTTGTTGGACGAGAAGGCTGCAGCATGGCAGACAACCAAGGCGCTGTTTAGAAAAGACTTGGACAAAGGCATTAAGAATGAGATGTTACCGCGTGAGTATCCTACCGCAGGCGAGAAGCTTATACAATATAAGAATAAGATAGAGGACTACACTCTTCTTGAACCTCTCATGTCATATGCAGCAACCAATGGCGAGATTGTGGCTCATTCAGACACTGAGTATGCAGACATCAAGGTTAACAAGCAGATTGATGATTTGAGCGAGCCATACCTCCCACTCATCAACACCCGTTTGCAGGTTGCGCCCTACAATCCTATCTTCCAGAAGTTCATCTTCATTACTCGCTGGAGGTGTTTTAGCCACTTCTCATATAATAGAATCCTCCCTAATGAGGATTTCGACTTGGCATCACGCCAAAAAGTCAACCATAAGGCTGCCAAGGCAGCAGAAAAGGCTTTAGCAGAGGAAATTAAACGCCTGTCGGCAGGTGCTCCTAAGAAGGGAAAGAAGACTGAGATACACACTACTGTTCTTAATGAAGATGCCAATGACGAGTACAAGGCAGAGAACTATCGTTCGTCGCTTATCTTGTGGGCTGTAATGCCAGACGATAATTCTGGTCAATGGCTCAACATCTTCCCATCTGACCATTTCAGTAAGGCTTATCTTGACAGAGAGAGGTATAGAGAGGTGCTGAATACCAATGACTAGGAAACTCAACATCAACGACTAAAGTTAAGTGTATATATATATGTTTGATACAGAAATTCTCTTTTATGTGCTGTTAGCATTGGCAGCAATAGTCCTTATTCTTTTGATGAGAAAACTATTGCAGGTGCGTGTATGGATTAGTACAGCTGCAAAGCCAGGAGGCCCTATGACAGAGATAGGTTACTTAGAGCAAGCAAGCAAGGATGAGGCAGCAGAGGTCCGTCTGCCTGGCAGCGGCAGCAAACCATCCATAGGCCGTGTCGTGATTGATGATAATTCGAAGAAGAACAACGGCTATGTCGAGATACTCTCTTCTGATTTCGACGACGAATCAGTAAAGCCTCAGTATCGTCGTGTAGGCTATATTGGTGGTGATGAAGCTTTTGTCGATGAGATGGGTATCATCTTTAAGCAAGGTAAAAAAGGAAAGAAGGAGCAGATTGGATATACCGCATGTCCCTCCGCTCCTAATACCGCAACTATGATGGGTGAACGCTCTTGGAAGACTCTTTGGCTCGTATCGCGACTGAATGTCTATCTTGGCAAACCAAACCCTGATATTGATGCCAAAGAACAGGAGGCAAAGAAGGCAGAGAAGAGCAAGAAGAAAGACGACAAGAAAAAAGATGAAAAAGAGAAAGACAATCAGACACCGCCCTCCCCTGTCCCAGTTGCACCAACCATCACTGATGGCGGAGAGAAGAAGCCAATAGCAGAATTGCGTATGTATGGTTTCCATAACTCTAAGCATGATGCATTGTCTGTTGAGGGGCGTGCTGGAGCCTATGCCCTGCTTGCCATGAAGTATCGCCAGCGTAAATATACCGAGTACTACAAGGGACATCCTTATGGCTGGAAAGACACTGCCATGCTCACCAGCTTGGTGTTCACCGTAATGTTCTTGCTATTATATGTCGTCAACACAGGTATCCTGCACAAGCCTCTTCTGGGCAACGACCTCAAGGCTGTCTTTATCCTCATCGGCTATTACTTTATGTTGTGGTCTATTGTACGGTCTATAAAGATAGATTGTGTCGAAAATAGCAACTCATTCCAGCCTAAGCTCGATTTGTTCAATAAGAATCTTGGACTGAAGCACACCAACTGGTCAATCATTATATGTGGTCTTATTGCCATTTACTTCACCTTCGAATATTATGACTACGGCTTCATTCCGCTCATCGTGGCAATTATCATTGGCGTGACTGTGAATATGACACTCAGTGGAGCCAACAGCCGTTGGCGCATTTCAACCAGCTATCGTGAGGACGACTATGAAGACGAGGATGAAGAGGAGACCGAGGTTAAAAACCCAGACGGCGATATAGCCAAGACCTATGATTGGGATCTCGACTCTCGCAACTGCGCTCACAAGGTACATGGAAACTTGACGCTTTATTTCTATGCAAACGATGTCAAGGATATGCGCCAGTGCAATCCATTTTATTCTCAGCGCAGCGACAAGGAAGACAAGCAGTACATCATACAGATGTTCAACTTCCTCAAGGAGCACAAATCCTTCCTGCAGAGATGCCGTTACATTGTCGACCGCATCTACAAGATATCTGATAAGAACAGTCTCTCTCCTTTAGATCGCATACAGTTCACTCTCGACTTCATTCAGGAGCCTAATATCGCATTCTGCGAGAACAAGGACTGTGCAGTTATCAACTCATACGAGAACTACATCCGATACCCTGATGAGACTCTCTACGATAAGCAAGGAGATGCAAACAGCAAGAGTCTGCTTGGCGCCATCCTTTTCCATCTGATGGGCTACAATGTGCTCTACATGGCATCACGCAAGAACCAGCATTCTGCTATAGGCGTTGAACTGCCAAAGTCTGAAATGGAGAATGGCTGGTATGGCGGCAACCTCGAAGATATGATGGTCGAGGAAAATGGTCATAAGTACCTTTTCTGCGAGACCACAGGCGATAAGTTCTCGCTTGGCGCACACATCAAGGGTATGTCATTAGACGAGTTTGAGGAACGCATTGTTCTCCCAGTTCATGACGAAGATGAGGAGGAAGAGGATGACAATCAAGAAAATGGCAACAGCATCACCCGCGTATATCAGTGGACGCTCGACTCTTGGATGGGCAACAAACTCGATGGTCAGATAGCTCTCGACTTTACAGAAGACGAAATCTATGCCCTGCGCCAGAAGAATCCATTCCTTACATACGGACAGGATCAGAATACCTACGAGATGAACATAACAAGCATGTTCAAGTACATCTTTGAGGAAGAAAGCAGACATCAACGAGTAAAAGCAGTTGCAGATTATATTCGTCAGGAGATTACCAGCAAGGGATATCCTACGCTCGACCTTGTGCAGTTTGCTCTTGATTTTGCCCAGAAACCAAATATCGAGTACTGCATCGACGAGAACAGCAAGGGCATAAGCTATGCTAAGGAATACATGCGATTCCCAGATGAGGTTATGTTCGACAAGGAAGGCGATTGCGATTGCAAGTCGTCACTCACAGCAGCCCTCTTCCATTGCCTGGGCTACAATGTAATCTTCATGCTATCTAAGAAGCTCGGGCATGCAGCCATTGGCATTGAAGTCCAAGAGGAATGGTTGACACAGATTCCAAATCTTGATGTTGAGCGCGTAGTCAGAGAGTACAACGGCCGCAACTACATCTATTGTGAGACCACCAGTGACGGCTTCAAGGTAGGTAAGCTAAATGACAATGAGGCAATCAACGATTTTGAAAAAATAGTAGAAATACCTGTATGAAAAAGAAAAAGAGAAATACAAATCAAGGAAGCAATGTAAGAGGAACGCTTGTAGGCTTTTTCCTCATGTTTTGCGCCATCGCCCTACTCTTTGGCTGGGTATACAAGATTGGCGTCAACCGTCCACCTTTGAAGTATGCACTCATCCCAGAATCAACAATAGAATATCTTCGTAATCTCAACAACATCAACCCAGGTCAGGGAATCAACCTCTCCGACGAGGGCCCTATGGACTGGGACAATGACGAAGACTTTGGCCAAACCGCCTCTGGCGACATGAAGTGGAGGTTCGAGGAAGACGAGAACTTCATCGTCTATTACCACAAAGACAAAGATGCGCTGTGGCAAGGCTATGCTCAGCAGGTGCTGAAGTATGCCGATGCTGCCATTCCCAGCATGATCGACCTTATGGGGCGCTACTACTACCCCAAGGACATGAACGGTCGTAAGCTTGCAATATATCTGGCCGAGAGCGAAAATGTCTATAACAACACTATAAACCAGCTGATGAACACGAACCCCGCCAGCAGGCACACTGGGTCGATAGGCATAACCGTATTCAGTATTGGTCGCACAGGTTGTATGACAGATGGCATTGTGATTCACCCTGATTGTTTCAAGGACGACCCCCATGGAGAGAATGGCTATTACAAAGTCCTGCTTCATGAGATGAACCATTATGTCTTCTTCTCATCATTGGACTACTCCAAGCCTATCAAACATTATCTGTGGGTAAGTGAAGGCATAGCAGAATACTACTGTCAAAGAAATGATGGCAAGCAGATTTCTTCGCCAGAAGCCATTGCCTTCATTGAGCAGAAATGCGCACTCAATTCAGAGTTCCCACTCACCGACAATAGCGCATACTGGGCAGGAGAATCGTTCTATCTCCACCTTGGCAATCAAAACGAAAAGAGAGTTAAAGACTTTATAAATCTCGCATACACGACATCTACTGATAGTGTTTTTATCCTCTCAAAGATGGACCAAAGCACAACACATAAAAAATGGGTGGAAGACTTACGCGCCCATCAGCTATTGGAAACAGAAGAGATGCCTGAGGAACCTGAAGTTCAATAGTTAGAAAAACATGAACAATAAATAATGGCTGACACCAGGCATTATTCCCACACATAGAACAAAAGAGGTAAAGATAATGACTTGCAACCTGCTACGGCTGCAAGTCATTATATTCTTTTGCCGCGTCAAAACATGGGCAAGCCTTGATCGACAGGGCGTTATGACCAACAATCAATGCTTTTGGATACTTCTTATGCAGCATCTCCAGCAACCTGCGCAAAGCCAGCTTCTGCTCCATCGTTCTCGTGTCCTTCGGAGTCTTGCCATCCCTTGCCAATCCGCCAATGTAGCACACGCCGATAGAGTGCGAATTGTGATTAGCACAATGAGCGCCCACCATCTCCTCCGGTCGCCCAGCCTCAACCGTGCCATCCACAGGAATCACATAATGGTATCCGCATCCATTTCTCCATCCTCTTAGCCGATGGATTTTGTCAATATCCTTGCACCTCAGTTTCGAGCCCTCGCTGTTGGCAGAGCAGTGCACCACAATCATAGTGATCGTTCTCATCTTCCTTTCACCATCCTTTCATAGCGCAGCTTGTCACCCCCAACGCACTAGCAATAGCAGTAATCACAGTCAGTACTATCTGTAGCCACAATCTCCAGTCCTTCTTATTTGTTTCCATAATCGTTCGTTTTAGTTAGGATTCCGTCGTGTGACGAATCAAAAGCTCTCCCACAGAGCAAAGGTCTCAGAGCACGAATCATAGGCAATCGTGAGAACACCATCCGTAGCCCTGTGGGAGAAAGAAAATCACACCAAATTCACAAGTGTCTTCCCACAACGAAAAGAACAACTACTCCTCGCAGTCATAAGACTCGCCAGCAGCCTCAATCTCGAGATCATTCAGCATGTTGCGGAAGCTCTTGCCTGGGAAGAATCTGATCACCCTCACCTTAATAGTGTTAGCGTTAGCATCATCAGCAGTCTGAGTCACGCAGCTGCGGAAAGTAGGCTTGAAAGAACCGAAGTCACCCATCTTCACGCCGTGTCCAAGCTCCATGTAATGAACAATACGGTTCACGAGCGCATCAATCACCGACTTAGTCTGGTTAGTGTTCACGCCACACGAATTAGCACATTCCTTCACGAGCTGATTGAACTTCACAGCAGGAAAAGTGACCTGCGAAGCATGATACACTGTTGGCTTATCCTCCTTGTAGCCAAGAGTCAATT
>JAGHVC010000222.1 GCA_018064505.1 Candidatus Minthosoma caballi
AGAGTTCTCAGAGGACTCAGAGATTCAAAAGAAAAACAGATGTATTATATTAATAACTCTGAGACCTCTGTGTCCTCTGTGTTTCAAAACATTATCGAATGCTATGAACGCTGTAGGTCTCGATGTAGTCAATAATCCAAACTAAAGATATGACTTAATCACAGTGCTCAAGTTCTCCCCTCTATTTAGGTTGAGCTTTGAGCGCAGTCGATAGCGCGCCACTTCAACACTTGCAGGTGAGATGGCAAGCGTCTCGGCAATCTCGTTCACACGCTTGCCCTCACTGATCATAATGCAAAGGAAGATGTCGCGCACTGTGAGCTTTTGCTTAGCACGCGCTGCCACTCCTTCTTTAAATTTCGGATGATTCGCCATGAACAGCTTAGCCTTTTCTTCCATCTCTTTACGACTCACGCCTGACTGTTCAAAGTCAATGTCAGCAGCATTTTGAACCTCTTTATCCTCGCTATCTACGGAGAACATCTGACGAGTGTCAATAGGCGACTGCTTGTTGATGAAATATGTAGCCACGCAGGTGAAAGCTATCAGCACAACATAATAAGTAAGGCTTGATATATAAGTGCCTGTGACACAATACAACACAAATTCGATGACAAGTAATGCTATCAGTATCCATGTCCACTTCACGCTTGCCCTCTTTCCTTTTATGTTGTCAGGCAGATTCTTCTCATATACAACAAGCTTATAGAAGGCATAGGATAACATTCCGATAGCATAAAAAAATAACACAATTTCGGCCAGTTGTTCTTTCCATTCCAACTGTGTGAAAGCACATACACCCATGCAGAGAATGATAGGAATTTCAACTATTGCGACACGCATCCAGCGTTTTCTGAAAGGTGTTCTCTTCATGTCCTGATCCACGATGGTTGCTATCACTAAGAAGATAAGCGGTATGCATGTGACATCAAGGCAAAGGCAGATAGTTTCGCGAGTAATCTGATGGCTGATTCCAATATTTCCTATTATGAAACAGAGCAGGTTTTCAACCGCACTATAAACCGACATCCATCCGAACGCCTCGCGGAACGGTGCCCTGAGTTTACGCGACGAAAGGAAGAATATTCCGCTTGCCAATGACAATGCTGTATAGAAGCCTGATAAGAAATTTAATAAATTCATGCTACAAAGTTATACATTTTTCTCAAAAAACTATACAAAAAACTGTAAAATATTAACATTATTTACATAAACAGCTTCAACTTTGTCCCACACTCATAATACCTATACAAATATACAAAAACTATACATTTTTAGTGATTTTTCAATATTTTCTTGTTAAGTTTTGGTGTTTTATGGAAAAAAGTAATAATTTTGCACATAATAATGTACGCACGAATTTTATATATAGCATACGATGTGTTTATAAACATAGATAACAAAATAATCTTATAAGTAAAAACACAAACAATGTTTTTGATAGCAGCATTCATATTAGCCATGATGCTGGTGCCACAGAACGCCAACGCTCAGACCTCGCACTTCCCTTATGTCGTAGAAGTGAGAGACGAGGCAGATATGCAGTTGAGCGATTCCGTTTTCTATAAGATTGCTCGAAGCGTAGTATTCCCAGTCAACAAATATAACATCCCCGAAAACTCTGAGTTTTACAATGAGTTGATGTATCAGATTATTCCTGACATGAATGCTCGTGGCTATCGGCTCGAGTCGATAACTATTCGCGGTGCAGCATCGCCAGAAGGCCCTTATGGCTGGAACTGCTTTTTGGGCAAGCAGCGTATGAAGGCGCTCTTCGACATCATCGACAGAAACATGGCTGAGCCATCATGTTTCGACTGTCTGAAGAAAAACGACATACCAGAGGATTACACCTATCTGCTCTACATGATGCAGGAAAATGGCGACAAGGACTATGAGCGCGTAAAGTCGTATGTGGATCGCTACTTGAACACTAATGTAGAGGTGCTTAAGCAGAGGCTGATGAACCTTGACGGCGGAGCATTATGGAAACGACTCCTGAAACAATATTTCCCAGAACTGCGTGCTGCGCGAGTGGTGCTCTTCTTCCGTAAGTTAGCCATTAAGCAGCCAGTTATTGAAGTAAGGGAAATAGAACCACCCGTTATCCCTGAGCTCGACACCATTTTGCCTTTGCAATTCGAAAACATTCCTCAACGCATACCTCGCCGCGAGTTGCTTTCGGTTAAGACCAACATGCTCTTTGATTTTGCCTACATGCCATTCGGATATAAGGATTTCTGCCCTATCCCTAATGTGGCGATAGAGTATTATCCTCTGCACGGACATTTCACTTACGGAGCTATGTTCGACTGTCCGTGGTGGGCTGGAAGCATCACTGACCATAAATACTTCCAGGTGCGCAACTATACGCTCGAAAGCCGATACTACTTCCGTAGCGGCGACATAGATAAGCAACCTGCTGGCAACGGCGCTGCATTCAAAGGAGCTTACATTTCAGCCTACGCTCATGCTTTCATATATGGCATTGGATGGAGTGACAATAAGGGATTCGATGGTCCTGGATCGATTGGCGGGCATGGATGGCAGGGCGAAGGAGCAGGTGCAGGACTGGGATTCGGATATGTCATGCCTCTCAGCCGTAACCAGCACTGGCGACTGGAATTTTCGGCACAGTTCGGATTTTTTCGCACTAAGTACGACCCGTACATCTATGGCTGTCCAGTCGAAGAGAAGAACGACGGGCTGTACTACTATGTCTGGTATCGCGATGCCGATGAGTTTGAGGAACGAAAATACCGTTTCAACTGGATAGGACCTACGCGAGTCAGTGTTCAGATTTCATACGACCTGCTGTATCGCAGAAATGCGAAGCGAGGAGCCAGCCTGAAGGCTTGGGAAGGAGGTGAAAGATGAAAAAGCACGCTTTGATGTGCTCCATTCCTGGAGTGGGTCTGCTGAAGTTGCTGATGCTTAGCGTAATGGTGTTTACGCTTACCACCTCCTGCGAACGAGAACCGTTACTGCATCTCCACCGTGAAGAGATAGACATAAAACTTCCTATAGTGGATTATGAGCTCGATGTTGTCTGGGACTATGAGCTTATCTATGGCTTCAGCTATGACTGGCGTGCAGAGTGGTACTACGGTGAAGACCCGCAGCTCTTCGGAGGAGAGGGTGATGATATTCTCGGCTATCGTAAGCCATCGGTGTTTGAGTTGCGAAGATACTACACGGGTGATGTACCAAACGCACCCCATACGCAGAAAGAGGAGTTCCTCATCAAGGGCTACCACTTCACGCACCATTACAACTGGGGATTCTACGATATCCTCGTGTGGAACGAGATTACCCCAGTGGAGCCAGATGATGCAGTGTCAATTCACATCGACGAGACAACGACGCTCGACTCCGTCTTTGCCTATACCAACAGCACCACGCGAAATGTCAGCTTGCCTAACAAGTCGAAGGCGACACGCTCGCGTTACCAGCCGGAGGAACTCTTCTCCGCTTATGACAGGGCAGAGGAGATAGACAGGAATCTGACGGGATTCGTATGGGACCCAGAACGAAATCTATTTGTCAAGAACCTTAGCGCAACGCTCGAACCGCTCACATACATCTATCTCACGCAGATAATACTGCATGACAACGATGGCAGAATAATAGGAGTGGATGGCAATGCGGACCTCTCGGGAATGGCAAGTTCGACAAATGTCAACACAGGACATACGGGCAGTGAGCCTATCCCTGTCTATTACAATTGCAACATGAAGCGACACATCGATGTCAAAGGTGAGGATGTAGATATAGTTGGAGGACGAGTGATGACATTCGGTATATGCAACCAGAACAACTATCACATCTCGCGAGGCCCTATATCGGAAGAGAAAGATGCCGACAGGCACTACATCGACTGCACATTTCTCTTCAATAACGGATCGGAGAAGACAATGTCGTTTGATGTTACCGATCAGGTCCGAACCCTCTATAAAGGCGGAGTGCTCACCGTCCACATCAATGCGAAGGACATAGAGATTCCTGACAAGAAGGGCGGCTCAGGCTTCGATGCCGTCGTAGAGGAGGAAGAAGAAGTGATAAAAGAAATCGAAATGTAAAAAACAAACGAAATATAATTAAATTCTATTATTAACTTAAATTTTCTAAACAATGAAAAAGATTCATTTATTCCTTGCATCTGCAGTGGTATTAGTTGCAGGATGTGCAAATGATGACTACCTTGGCAACGCTGAGGATGTTCAGAACACCAGTGGAGCTATTATGTTCTCTTCAAAGAGTGACAAGATGACTCGTGCTGATCAGGTAGGTGCAACTGCTGCTGCTACTCTCGGTGGCAACTTCATCGTTGAGGGCACAAAAGGTACGGAGGCTGCTGATGCTCCTTCTTCTAAAGTTGTATTCGACAACTACCTCGTTGCTTACACTGAGAACACAGCAGGTACAACAGAGTCTAATACCCACAACTGGGAGTATGTTGGACAGGAAGCCGGTACAACTCTCGTTCCTGCAGCTACATGGACAGCACTTCACGATGGTACAACAGATGCAAAGTCACAGACCATCAAGTATTGGGACTACACAGAAGACCAGTATGACTTCATCGCTTACTCTACAGGTACAGCAAAAGCAGTGACAGGCACTCCTGGCACAGGTGAAGTTAAGGTAACTCGTATCGCTACAGGTACAGCTCTTTCTACTTCTGCTTACAGCTTCACAGCTCCTTCTGTTGACGAACTCAAGCAGATTTATGTTACAGACATCACTCCAGTAAAGAGAGCACAATACGGCAATGTTGTAACTCTCAAGTTCAAGAACCTCACTTCTAAGATTCGTCTTGGTATCTATGAGACAATTCCAGGCTACTCTGTAAGCAATGTTCAGTTCTATATTGATGATGCAACTCTCATCGATGCTGATGTTTCTGCAAATAAGGCAACACTCTTCAGCGACGACAATACTACTTCTGGCATCGCAACAAGCGGTACAGTTGCCGTATATTACCCACACATCGGTACTGGCAATGCTTCTGAGGAAGACTACAACAAGGCAAGCGTAACAGTAACTGCTGGTTCTACTAAGACTTCTACAATGGGCTTCGGTGACCTTGCAGATTTCGCTGGTGCTGAATCTCACGAAGCTACTGGCGATTATCTCGGTCGTTCTCTTCCTGCAGCAACAATGGCAGGCGATAAGACTCAGGCTTACTACCAGAATGTAATTCCTACAACAGCAGGTGTTACTCTCACTCTCCGTGTTAACTATACTCTTACTTCTATTGATGGCAGCGGTGAGACTATCAATGTCTATGGCGCTAAGGCTGTAGTTCCTGCAACTTACACAAAGTGGCAGCCTAACTACGCTTATACTTACATCTTCAAGATTACAGACAACACAAATGGTTGGACTTCTAAAGTTCTTGTAGATGATGATGACGATCCTAGCACTCCTAGTGTTCCTGCTAATCCTTCAGGTCTTTTCCCAATCACTTTCGATGCTGTAGTTGTTGCATACGAGGATGCAACTGCTGAGCAGACAACTGTTACAACTGTTGCTACTCCTTCTATCACAACTTATCAGCAGGGTCATACAAAGGAAACAAACGAGTACAGCATTGCAAACGGAAATAATGTTTATGTTCAGGTTATGAACAACAGTGCAGTTCCTTCTGCTCTCGTAGATGACCTTGATGCAGATAACTCTTTACTCTTCTCTGTCAGCGATCCTGATGCTACTGAGGCTGAGGTTATGGATGCTCTCGTAAACCGCACAAATGATAAGGATGCAGCAAGTCCAGTAGGTCGCAATGGTATCACACTTACAACTAATTCTAACATTGACAATACTGTTGATGAAATTGTAAATGGTGTTAATGACGACGCTATCGGCATCACTGCTGGTCAGGCAGCTGCAATTGACATAACAGCTCTCTCTGCTGGCACATACGCTTACGTTTATGTTCCAACTGCACCAACTGCAGACGAGGCAATCTACCACTGCGTAACTCCTGCTAACGATACAGATGCTGCAAACTACTATGAGGTTGCAACTACTTCCCTTACGGCTGCCACTGGTACCGCTGCTGCTGGCAAGGTTTACTTCGTTGCCAACACAAATGCTCTTGGCACAATTACAAGCTACACATTCAAGCAGACAAAGGTTGGTGATGATGTAACTGGTCTGTATGAGGGTACAATCCCTTCAGATAAGGCGACTGCAAAGAACACAGGTTCATTCTACTTCGATGTGTTCAACCAGAACAACGGCAAGTACGCTGTTAAGGTTATCAAGGTAGTAGCTTAATCCCTCTCTCCTAAAAGGCGAATCAAGGTTCACCCCTTGATTCCCTTTTCACAAAAACATCAGCTATGTGGGGTTCGACTCCCCACATAGCTACAAAGCAAAAGCAATCGCCCCGGTGGGCGGAAAAAACATTGATAAACAAATATAACAACATATTAACCATAATACTTCTCGCCCTGCCAATGGTCGTGTCGCTTGTCTCATGCTCAGGCGAAGACGAGCAAGGCACTGTCGATGAGCAGCTCTCTATTGCTTTCTCATCGACAGAGGCAGAGACTGAGCTGATGACTCGTGCCGCAGAAAAGCTGGGGCGCGACTTTGTGGTGTATGGCTATAAAAATGTGGACGAAGATGAACAACTTGTGTTTGACGGTTATGCCGTGAAATATCTCGATGGTTCTGCCAACACCTCCGAGGACAACACCCACGGCTACTTTTATGTAGTCGGTGCACAGACGATAAAATACTGGGATTTTGGCGCAAAGGCATATAACTTCTGGGGTTACACAGGCGATAAAAGCCAATTTACCAATAACGGCACTACGCTTACCATCCCCGTTGAACAGTCAGTGAGTGAACCAGATGTGGCTGAAAAGATGTTCTCAGCACTCTACCATCGTTCTCCCATCAGCAGTGATGTAGTGCAACTGCAGTTCAAAAAACCATACGCCAAGGTGAGGGTATTGTTCTATACCAACGCAACATTGACCGACAAGAGTTTTGAAAACATAAAGATTTCCGATATCAAATTCGGCCCGGAATCACCAAAGCAGATTATCACCAGTGGCAATCTCAAAGTCTCCTATCCGAAGAAAGGAGAGGGGCCAGAGACATACAGCACAGAGGCTCCAACCTCCAAAGCAGACAAGTTGACTTTCAATGAGGTGATGCTTGACCACGCTCATGGCACAGACAGCAACAATGCCGTAACAGCCGTGCCGACCGGAGGCACAGAGTTCTACTATGTGGTGCCAAACAACAACGCCACCTCGTTTACTCTTTCTGCAAAGATCGATAACGAAGATAAGACCGCTGAAGTGCCAGCAAACTTCATGGATTGGCGTTCCAACTTTGTTTATACATATATATTCAAAATCTCTGGAGGCAGGTACATTGAGCTCTACGATGTGCAGATAGACCCATGGAAGTATGGCGGCAGCCAGGAAGAGGAATGGAAGAACTGGTAGTAGCGCAAGTGCGAAGTGATAAGTGAAAAATAAAAAATGAAAAATGAACGAATGACAACGCGATTCAAATACATAATTTACCCCATAAAGGCACTTGTGTCCTTGGTGACTATGGTGCTCCTGGCGTCCTTAGCGTTCATCAGTTGTGCTGACGAATCAGAGGAGCAGCCCGAGCATGACATTGCCTTCTGCGTGCGAGCCGCATGGCTGGACGGACTCTCAGACGGCAAGACGACACGCGCCCTCACCGCCACCGACATCCTTGCCGATGGCACACATGACATCGCCATCGACTACGCCGACTACCCAGAAGAGATAAGCGTTTCATGCAAAAAAGGCGAGACGGAGGTGCTGCCCCTAACTCTCACCAAGAGCTCTGCAATTTGCAGCGAACACGAGGGTTATTGGGCGTACACCCCAAGCTTCCTCTTCCGCGACCAGCTCATCAAGCGCGAGGACTATGGGTTCTATGCCACTGCCGTGATAGACGAAGATGGCACCCCTGACACTCCTGACGATGGCGACCGTCTCGAAGGCTATGCAGACAAAAACAACATCGATGGCACCCACCTCATGCTCACCCTCCATCACACCAAGGCACTGCTCCGTTTCGCCTTCAAAGTGAGCGAGAAGTACGACAAGGTGCGCTACATCCGTGTGACGAACATTAATCTCAATGGCACAAACTGCACCCTCGTGGACAAAGTGCTCACTCAATCGAACCAGCTAATTGCCTATGCCTACATAGATCCCAAGGAAGTGACAACTTCTAAAGAAAACAACATCCAGTGTACTTACAATATATATGACAAAGATTCTGCCACTGATGCTGACCTCACTCGCAAGGGCGTTGTAGCAAAGAATAAATTCACGCTTGGTAGTATTAAGGACTCTAGTGACTCTAATGTCTCTAGTATCAAAGCCGGCTACTACTACGACCTCAACATAACAATCAACCCAGACTACTTGTATGTGCTCTCCGAGCACGACAACAAGCATATAACGATAGAATAAGCGTATGAAACAAAGAATATACATAATCCTCATAGCAATCCTCACCTGCGTAAATGCGGTGTGGGCATTTGAAGACCAGCAAGACTACGATGGCGATGGCGTGAAAGAGACGTATAATGTGGTGTATCTGAGCGTAGGTGCAAGTACTAATGGCAATGGCGAAAAGGCAACTCCTACCAACTCTTGGGCAAATGCTTACAAGAAGTTGCCAAACTACGCCGGTACGACCGATGCCGACCGCGATAAGGCATGGGATCATAATATCATTGTTGTACTTAACACGAATACTGCTTTGATACAGATAGATGAGACCATGGCCAAAGGCAATGGTACGCAAGGAATACCTGCAACCATCACGGGCGTTTGGCCTTGGACGGCAGAGAATACCACCGCTACAAATGTTACGAAGAACGCAGGAATGGTTACTATGCACAGTCAGGTGGATCCAACAAGTAAAAGTGGGGACAAACCTACCCGCATTGGTGCTGACACGAAATTTAAGTATATCCGCTTTGGTGGCAGCTCTAACTGTTTCCTATCCATGTATCTGCATGATTGCACATTTGATGTAGGTTGCGTTACGAATATCACCGGTGATTTGGTTCCATCCAATGGTGCGCTTAAAATCGGTAGTACAACGCGAAAGGCTCCGGATATGCAGGTGTTCTTGTTTGCTAACACCTACACCTTTAGCACTAGTAAGACCGATGGCGGTTTTAATGATCTTATGAAGAAACCGGTGACATTAACCATCAAATCGGGTAAGTTCGGTCGAATACTGAGTAACCGTGTTACAGGTACAGCTACAGAAGGAGTTGACGGAAAACAGGCAAAGGATGAACAGGTAAAAAATCGCTATATAGTAGGCACTCCAAATAAGCCGCTGATGTGTGTTATCAATGTCGATATTGACCCTGAGTATTCTACTAGTGACTGGAATACACGAGGAGATGTTGATGATATCGCATTCCTTTGCGCTGGTATGACGCAGGGCGCAGAATACGCGGACGTGCAGTTCAACATAAAACGAGGCAAGATAGCCACACTGGTTGGTGCTATGCAGGGAAATACTATTACAGTATGTTCTAAAGTAAAACCAACTGGTCTTTCTAACTCTTCCTATTTCGGTCGTACAGAAACCAACATCTTGGCAGAGAATGAAACCGATGTAACCATTTATCGCTATTATGCCGCTTGCTTTGGTCGTATGACCAAGGGACAATCAGGCATAGCCAATGCAGCCTTCTACGGAAAGAGCACCTTGAATATGTATGGCGGAACTATCGAAAACGGTGCATATGTCTCTGCCGGTGGTGTGAGTGGTCTTGTTAGTCCTTACAATCCAGATGACTATACTAATGACCAATATATTCCATACGTAGATGATAATAATGCCTACAAAAATTATCCATACATGGGTGTTCACTATCAAGCATACGACAAGAACAAGACTATGGTTCACGTAAAAAGTATGCTCCACAGAAGTGTAGGTGAGGAGCCCGAGGATATTGACCTGAGTGAAACTGTCACACAGATGAACATTTATGGTGGTGTTGTTCGCGGCGGTGTTTTCGGTGGTAGTTATGGTTTTTCACCAGAGTTAATGGTGGATTATGCCATGGAAAAGGGTGGTGCTATATGGGGCGAGACCAAAGTAAACATCTATGGCGGTCACATCTATGACGGCGTGTATGGTGGCGGTGAAGGTTCTTCGAACTTCTATAATTTGGCTACTGCTGCTAATAGAGACAAATTTACCACAGTGGCAACCGTATATGGCAACACAAATGTGAACATCTATGGTGGTTCCATCGAAGGTGGCATCTATGGTGGTGGAAAAGGTCTTGATTCTCAAAAAGCGGGAGAAAAGGTAACAATAACAACTACTAATGGTACCGATCCTGTAACAAAAGATATTACAACTGTTGCTAACGAGTTCCTCGACATCGCTAAGGTCTATGGCACCACCAACGTGACTATCGATCCACAAATTCTCAAGAACCGAGTTGACTGGACAGATTCAAAAGTTCCTGAGTTCACTGGTCCTAACCCTTCTTGGACCTTCACTGGCAACATCTACGGCGGCGGTGCCAAGGGTGCTGTAGAAGGTACGACCAATGTCATCATCAAAGGTGGCATCATCAATGGCAATGTCTTTGGGGCAGGCAAAGGCGAAGAAGGCCATCCCGAAAAAGCCAAGGTGACTGGCAGCACCAACGTCAGCATTGGCGAATAATAAAACAACATAACAAAATGGACGAGCAAATATATCATATTCCCATCGGAACATCCATCCTCCGCAACGGCATAGCCCTGACGTTGACGGAAGAGGGCTGGCGTGCTGAGCTGCAGCATTCCATGATGCGTCGCTGCAAAGGCTGGGACTACTGCCGTCCATGGATATACCTCATCACCATTGGCTGCCAGCATCATGATGAACCGCCAATGCCGCAGAGCATTCCAGTCAAGTCCTCTTGCTCTGGGAGTAATAGCAAAGAGGTCCTTACCCCAATCCCCTCAAACTGGCAGCACCCAGCATGGCTCAAGGACTGCTACAAGCACAATGGCCGCCCTCATCTCTTCGGCGAACTGGAAGGCACAGAGGTAGCTCCAGTCATCGTTCTCAACGACCTAGGCAAGGCTGTGGATGAGCAGATCATGGCTATTTCCACCTCTTTCCCACAGGTGAAAATCATCGAGCGCATAGTAATGCCCAACCATATACATTTCATCATCCGAATAAAGGAGCAGCTGACAGAGAATAAACCGCTGGGCTACATCATCGACCGCTTCAAGAGCTGGGTAAACCGCCGCTACAAGGAGATAGCCTTAGGACTCCCTGCAAACACAGTTATGTGCTCATGTCGCAGTAACGAGAGTGCGTCATCCGGCAAAACCAACCGCAAGCTCAACCTTGTCTTTGAAAAGAACTTCCACGATAGGATCCTCTTCCGCGAAGGGCAGCTATACAACATGATCAACTACTGCCGTGAGAATCCTCTCCGCCTGTGGAAGGTGGTGCATAACAGCCAATACTTCCACACGCTGGCTGGCATCAAGCTCACCATGCCTATACTGGCAGAAGGTGGCACCGCAGGCCGAGGGCGCTGGACTGGCTCCATAGAGGGACTGCTCGCCCCTGTAATGTACTCTTGCTCCCGGAGCAAGAGCACTCCACAAAGCTCCAGTGGCGATAGCCCCAACCGCCCTGAAGTGACCATCACCTTCAACGCTGTTGGCAACTACAGCCTCCTTGCCGCCACAGAGCGCATACAAATACAGTGCAGCCGTTCAATGACCGAAGAAGCCATAGCACAAAAGATAGAAGAGGTGCTTGCACTATGCGAGCACGGAGTGGTGCCAATATCGCCCTGCATCAGCCCAGGCGAAAAGGCAATAGCTAGAGCCGTTATGAATGCTGGCCATAATCTCATAGCCTTATTCCCACAAGGCCTCCCCGACACAACCTTCAAACCCTACAAGCAATTTTTCGACGCCTGTGCCACGGGGCAGCTTCTTCTGCTGAGCCCATGGAAATACGAGCACGGCGTCAGCCATGTCAAGCGCAGGCAATGTCTCTTTCTTAATGACATAGCTGCGCAGCTTACGGTGATATGATGAATACGGCGACGATGATGAAATAGAAGACAACAATAACAATGAAAACAACATAACGATAACACCTCGTGACGATGAATAGAAATATACATTATATATATATAATAGCGCTGCTGCTCCT
>JAGHVC010000036.1 GCA_018064505.1 Candidatus Minthosoma caballi
TCAACAACGGTATGATGACAATGCCAGCTATGGCGCTCATCCTCGTTGCTTGCTTCATCTGGGTACATAGAGCAGTAAACAAAGAACAGTAATTAACCCAAGTAAAAATAGAAAATAGAATATGGAACATTTCATTTCTCTCTTCGTCCGCTCAATCTTCGTGGACAACATGATTTTCGCATTCTTCTTGGGTATGTGCTCTTACCTCGCAGTATCTAAGACAGTAAAGACTTCATTCGGACTCGGTATTGCAGTAACATTCGTGTTGCTCATCACAGTGCCAGTTGACTATATCCTTCAGACAAAGGTGCTTGCAAGCGGTGCTTTAGCAGAGGGCGTGGATCTCACATTCCTCGCATTCATCCTCTTCATTGCAGTCATCGCAGGTATGGTACAGCTCGTTGAGATGATTGTGGAGCGCTTCTCCCCTTCTCTCTATGCAGCTCTCGGTATCTTCCTCCCACTTATCGCAGTAAACTGCGCTATCATGGGTGCATCACTCTTCATGCAGCAGCGCATCAACATGGATCCTGCTTCTACTCAGTACATCGGCGGTGTTGGCGACTGTCTCGCTTACGCTCTCGGTTCTGGTATCGGTTGGACACTCGCCATTGTTGGTCTCGCAGCTATTCGCGAGAAGATGGCTTACTCTGATGTGCCAAAGCCTCTCCAGGGCCTCGGTATCACATTCATCACAGTAGGTCTCATGGCAATGGCATTCATGTGCTTCTCTGGTCTTAAAATCTAATAAAGAAAGGAACAGAAAATGGATATACAATTTATAATTTATAGCATCGCAGTATTCTTGATCATTGTGCTTGTGCTCGTGGTCATCTTGCTCGTTGCTAAAAAATTCCTCTCTCCAAGCGGTAATGTAACAATTACCATCAACGGAAAGGATAAGCTCGAAGTTGAGCAGGGCGCAAGCCTCCTCAGCACACTCGCAGCAAAGGATGTGTATCTTCCTTCTGCCTGCGGTGGTAAGGGCTCATGCGGACAGTGCAAGTGCCAGATTACTTCTGGCGGTGGCGAAATCCTTGACTCAGAGAAGGGCCACTTCACTCGCAAGCAGATCAAGGAAGGCTATCGTCTTGGCTGTCAGGCTAAGGTGAAGGGCGACCTTGAAGTTAAGGTGCCTGATTCAGTTATGGGCGTTAAGGAATGGGAGTGCACAGTTATTGGCAACAAGAACGTGGCTACATTCATCAAGGAGTACAAGGTTGCTCTTCCTCCAGGCGAGCACATGGACTTCGAGCCAGGCTCATACGCTCAGATCAAGATTCCTGCATTCTTCATGGATTACGACAAGGACATCGACAAATCACTCGTCGGCGACACTTACCTCCCAGCATGGGAGAAGTTCGGTCTCTTCGGTCTCAAGTGCGTCAACGAAACTCCTACAATCCGTGCTTACTCTATGGCTAACTACCCTGACGAGGGCGATATCATCACACTCAATGTGCGTATCGCTACTCCTCCTTTCAAGCCAAAGGATCAGGGTCCTGGCTTCATGGATGTAAACCCTGGTATCGCATCTTCATACATCTTCTCTCTCAAGCCAGGCGACAAGGTAATCATGTCAGGTCCTTACGGAGAGTTCCGTCCTAAGTACGGCACAGGCCGTGAGATGATTTGGGTAGGTGGTGGTGCCGGTATGGCTCCTCTCCGCGCACAGATCATGCACTGTCTCAAGACTCTCAACATTCGCGACCGCGAGATGCATTACTTCTATGGAGCTCGTGCACTCGAGGAAATCCCATTCCTCGACGACTTCCTCCAGCTCGAGAAGGATTTCGACAACTTCCACTTCCACTTGGCTCTCGACCGTCCAGATCCAAAGGCAGACGAAGCAGGAATCAAGTACACTCCTGGTTTTGTAGCTCCAGTTATGGGCGACACTTACCTCAAGCAGCATGAGAACCCAGAAGATGTTGAATACTACCTCTGCGGTCCTCCAATGATGGCTAAGACAGTTCTCGACCTCCTCCACTCTCTTGGTGTAGAAGATGACATGATAGCATTCGACAACTTCGGAGGATAAGCATTTGATTTGATATTGATTAAGCATTTATATTCTACTCAAAACAAAAAGAAGGCAATTCAAAACGAACTGCCTTCTTTTATTTATATAAACATTTGCAAAGTCAAGAAAAATTCGTACTTTTGCCTTAACAATCAACAAACCCAATTATTTTTTAATATATTTTCTACAATAACAAGAAAACTTGCAAGAATAATGAACAAATACAACATTCGCTATGAACAAATACAATTTTGACAAGATTATTGATAGACGAGGCACTGACACATATAAATACGGAATGCTTAATTCTATGTTTGGTAGAGAGGATTTATTACCTCTTTGGGTCGCAGATATGGATTTTGAAACTCCAGACTTCGTTACTAATGCACTTCGCGAACGAATTGAGCACTCATTATTTGGCTATACACTGATGCCCGAAGGCTATTGGGAAACTATTGCTGAATGGATTGAAAATCACCATGGCTGGAAAGTAAAAAAGGAGTGGATGACTTATGTACCAGGAATAGTTCGTGGTATAGGATTTGCCGTGAATGTATTTGTCAAGCCTGACGAGAAGGTTATTGTTCAGCCTCCGGTATATCATCCATTCCGTCTCACTCCAATGGGTAATAGGCGCGAGGTTGTTTATAATCCTCTAATTGAAACAGAAGATGGATTGTACAAAATGGACTTCGACGGGCTTGAGTCTTTAATTGCAAATGAACCTAAATGTAAGATGCTGATACTTAGCAACCCTCACAATCCTGGAGGAGTTGTATGGGATAAAGAAACACTAAAGACACTTGCTAGTATTTGTCACAAAAACGGCATCATCGTGTTCTCAGACGAAATACATTGTGACATGGCTCTATGGGGATTAAAACACACACCGTTTGCCAGCGTGAGCGACGAAGCAACAGCATGTAGCATAACAATGGGAGCACCATCAAAAACTTTCAACATTGCAGGTATTGTTAGCTCATACGCCATCGTACCTAACGAGGAAATACGCAAACCTCTCTATGAATGGATGAATGCCAACGAGTTAGACTGGCCAGCCATGTTCTCCCCTATAGCCACAATAGCAGCATTCCGCAATGGTGAGGAATGGAGATACGAGATGCTTAAATATGTAGAGGGGAATATACTCTTTGTGGAAGAATATCTAAAAGAGAATATCCCTCAAATAAAGCTTGTTCGTCCTCAAGCTTCATTCCTTGCATGGCTCGATTGCCGAGGTCTCAACTTAGACCATGATAACTTGATTGACTTGTTTGTGAACAAAGCTAAACTGGCACTTAACGACGGAGAAATGTTCGGAAAAGAGGGAACTGGTCACATGAGACTAAATGTAGGCACTCCACGCTCCGTGTTGAAACAAGCTATGGAAATGCTGAAAGGAGCATTATTAACAAAAAGTTAGGTATTATAAGACAAAAGTTGAATGAATGTGGGTAGCATGTAAGTTTTTTTTGTTATCTTTGCAAAATATTATGCAGCTACTCAAGTACTATATATTAGCAATAGCAATGCTGATGATGTTTCAAATAAACTCATCAGCACAAATTGCTTTGATTAGTAATGAGCATAACGATACTAATATAGATTCGCTTGCGGTAGATTCAACAAGTACTACAACATTAGATTCTGTTGATATTTCTATCCTCACATGTACTCCTGGAAAAGATTTATATTCAAAGTTTGGCCACACTGCACTCAGAGTCATAAACTACACTAAAGGAGGCGATTTTGTATTCAACTATGGCTGTTTTAACTACAACTCGGAAAATTTCGTCGTGAAATTTCTTCTTGGCCAAACAAACTACCTACTTGAGGAAGAACCTACAGATTATTTCTTCTTCCGATACAACAAAATGGGTAATGGCGTGACAGAACAGCTCCTCAACCTCACCAATGTTGAAAAACAGAAACTGATAGCTCTTCTCTTGGAAAACCTTAGACCTGAGAATCAGGAGTATCGTTACAAATGGATTGGCGACAACTGCACAGACAGAGCAAGAGGTATTGTAGAAGAAGCTATAAACGGAAATGTTGAGTATCCCTTCAATGTTGACAGCTATGAGCCAACTGTAAGAGAAAGTTTGCACCAATGCCTTGAGCAAGTGCCATGGGTAAGCTTCGGCATCGACATGATACTTGGAAGCGAAATTGATTACAAATACAATCCGCAAGATAGTATTTCGCAAGACTACGGTCATCGCCTTAATATGTTTATTCCTGCCACATTCATGATTAATGCAGAACAAGCTGTTATTGTGAAGAATGGAAAACGAATTCCATATGTTTGTGAAACAAAAAAGCTTCTAAATGAAACTTTTACTGAAGATGCCCCTTCTGTATTTACCCCAACAGTTGTCTTTGGAGTGCTATTATTAATCGTAATACTTATCAGCGCTATTGACTTGCGAAGAACGCACAGCACTATATGGGTTGATATCACCTTGAGCACCATACAAGGAGTTGCAGGAATTCTTATCTCATTCTTGTTCTTCTTCTCAGAGCACCCAGCAGTAGGCTCCAATTGGCTCGTAATCATTTTCAATCCTTTGGCTATACTTTATGCCTCATGGATTGCTATATGTCGCAAGAAGCAAAAGAAGAACAAGTTTGCTGTGGTAAATATGACAGTGCTTGCAGCTTTCTTGCTGACAATGTGGCTATGTCCACAGTCATTCAATGTTGCAATATACTTGCTGGAACTTACTTTGTTAGTAAGATCAGTAACATATTTCATTCTTGAAAAGAGAGTAAGATAAAATGAAGAAAAAGATACTAACAACTTTCATTGCTTCGATTGCAATGGCAGGCACAATGGCCCAGACTACCACTGTGCCTCGACTTGTTGTTGGTATCACCATTGACCAGCTACGCTCTGACTACCTCAAAGCATTCTATCCCCTTTATGGCGACGAGGGCTTCAAGCTATTGATGAACAAAGGGCAGGTGTACTCAAATGTTCAGTACCCATTTTTACCTGTTGATCGAGCATCTGCAGTGGCCTCAATCCAAACAGGCACAGTACCTTACAACCATGGCATTATCAGCGAGGAATGGATGAGTCGAACTGAACTGCACACTATATATTGCGTCGAAGACCACAACTACAAAGGCATTGAAACCAGCGACTGTTCATCACCAAAGAACCTAATTGTAAGCACAATTGGCGATGAACTGAAGGCTGCCACAAAAGGCAAAGCTCTCGTTTACAGTGTTGCACCATATCGTGAAGCCGCAGTGCTTGGTGCTGGGCATGCTGCAGACTGGGCAATGTGGATTGATAATCAAACAGGCAACTGGGCTGGCACTTCATACTACGGGCAGACACCTGCATGGTTTCGCTACCTAAATACCAATTCGCTCCCAAACCGTATTTCTTCGCTTACTTGGAAGCCTTCAAACGAAATCATAGGCTCATATAATTATTACCTCACTACTAATCAAAAGCCATTCTCACACAGTTTCACAGGAGATTCTCGTTATAGAGTTTTCAAAACCAGTGGACTTGCAAACGAGGAAGTTACAAAAGCTGCACGCTATTGTCTTGAGAACGGCAATGCTGGCGTTGATGAGGTGACAGATTTCCTTTCTCTTTGTTACTATGCAGGTGATTACCATGGGACATCTTATACTGAGACTACAACAGAACTTCAAGATACTTACACCCGTCTTGATCACGAAATAGCTACTCTTCTCAAAAAGATTGACAGCCTTGTAGGACTTGACAAGACATTGATTTTCATCACTTCAACTGGTTATGACGAAATAGAGGCTGAAGCAGATCTTACAAAGTACCGCATTCCTACAGGAGACTTCAACATCAATCGCTGCTCTACTCTGCTCAATATGTATTTGTGTGCAATGTTTGGCAATGGGCAATATGTTGAAAGCTATTATGGAAATCAGATTTATCTAAATCATAAATTACTCGAGCAAAAGCAGCTGAAGTTTGCTGAAGTGTTGCAACACTGCGAAGACTTTCTATTCCAATTTGCTGGAGTAAGGGATGTGTTCACATCGCAGCGCATCACCCAAGGAGCTTGGACTCCTGGCATCAGCAACATTCGAAATGCATTCAATCCAAAGTGCTCTGGCGACATTCTTATTCAGGTTGCCCCTGGATGGAATCTGGTCAACGAAGACAGAGGGACAAAGAAAATGCAGCGTGATTCATTCTTTGAGTTCCCTTTAATCTTCTTCGGCTACAACATGAAACCCGAAAAAGTTGACACTCCTGTGACTATCGACTGCATTGCTCCGACTGTAGCACACCACATAAGGATAAGAGCTCCTAATGCTTGCAATAGCGCACCTTTATTTTAAGGCGTCATGGACAACTTCCTCTATTTTCTTAACAAATAAAAATTAGAAATAATAAAAAACAAAATATATGGCATTTTCTTTAAACAAATTCCTTAGCAGCATCTTTGGTAACAAGGCATCTAGAGACATCAAAGAGATTCGTCCTATTGTTGACCAAGTTCTCGCCGTGGAACCAGAAATTCAGAAGCTCACTAATGATGAGCTTCGTACAAAAGTTGATGAGATAAAAGCTTATCTGCAAGAAAAAGTAAAGGACAAGCGTACTGAAATCGAAGAGCTTCGCAACACAATAGAAAGCACAGACATCGACAAGCGCCAGCCTATCTTCGAAGCTATTGACAAGAAAGAAACTGAGGTGCTTGACATCTTCGAGGAAGGGCTTACAGAAGTACTCCCTACAGTGTTTGCTATCGTAAAGGACACTGCTCGCCGTTTCGCAACAAGTGAAGATGGTAGTGTTGTTGTAACAGCTAATGACTTCGACCGCGACCTTTCCATCAACCATGACTTCGTTGACATTGAAGGCGATAAGGCCATCTGGCACAACCACTGGATTGCAGGCGGTAACGACACAATTTGGAACATGATTCACTATGATGTTCAGCTCTTCGGAGGTGTTGTTCTCCACCAAGGAAAGATTGCCGAAATGGCAACAGGTGAAGGCAAAACCCTCGTGGCAACCCTTCCGGTATTCCTCAATGCCCTTTCTCGCAATGGCGTACATGTTGTCACAGTGAACGACTACCTAGCAAAGCGTGACTCAGAGTGGATGGGACCTCTTTACATGTTCCATGGTCTATCTGTTGACTGTATCGACAAGCATCAGCCAAACTCCGAATCTCGTCGCCGTGCATATCAAGCAGATATCACATTTGGTACAAACAATGAGTTCGGTTTCGATTACCTTCGCGACAACATGGCAATGGCTCCAAAAGACCTTGTACAACGCATTCACAACTATGCGATTGTCGACGAGGTTGACTCCGTGCTTATTGACGATGCTCGTACACCACTCATCATCTCTGGTCCTGTGCCAAAGGGGGATGTGCAGATGTTCGAAGAGTACTGTCCAATAGTAGAACAACTCGTTGAAGCTCAGCGCCGTCTCGTACAGAACTATCTCACAGAGGCAAAGAAACTCATCGACTCTGAGAACAAGGATGAAATCACTGCAGGTTTCCTATCCCTATTCCGTTCATACAAGGGTATGCCTAAAAACAATGCCCTTATTAAATATCTCTCTCAGCCAGGCATCAAGACAGGCTTGCTCCAGACAGAAGAAATCTACATGGAGAACAACAACAAGCGCATGCCTGAAGCCACAGACCCACTCTTCTTCGTAGTGGACGAAAAGCAGAAGTCAGTAGAAATGACTGACAAGGGCAACCAACTCATTGCAAACATTGTCAAGGATGACCAGTTCTTCGTCCTCCCAGACATCACTACTCAGCTTGCAGAACTCGATAACGAGAAACTCGATGACGAAGAGAAGCTCGCTAAGAAAGATGCACTCATGCAAGATTATGCACTCAAGGCTGAACGCGTACACACAATCCAACAGCTTCTGAAAGCATACACAATGTTCATTAAGGACGACGACTATGTAATCATGGACGGCGAGGTGAAGATTGTAGATGAGCAGACAGGCCGTATCATGGAAGGACGACGCTGGTCAGACGGATTACATCAGGCTGTAGAAGCAAAAGAGCGTGTAAAGGTTGAAGCTGCCACTCAAACATTTGCAACAATCACTCTTCAAAACTACTTCCGCATGTACCACAAGCTTTCAGGCATGACAGGTACTGCAATCACAGAGGCTGGCGAATTCTGGGACATATACAAACTCGATGTTGTTGAAATTCCGACAAACCGTCCAATTGCTCGTCACGATCTCAACGACCGTGTTTACAAGACAAATCGTGAAAAGTACAATGCCGTGATTGATGAAATTGTTCGCATGCGAAATAGTGGCCGTCCTGTTCTCGTAGGAACCACTTCTGTTGAGATTTCAGAACTCCTCTCACGAATGCTCAACATGCGCAAGATTCCACATCAGGTGCTCAATGCAAAGCTCCATCAAAAGGAAGCGGACATCGTTGCGCTTGCTGGTCAAAGCACAATGGGCGAGGTTATCAATGAGGACGGCACAAAAGAAGAAAAACTTCTCGGTGCAGTAACAATTGCCACTAACATGGCAGGTCGTGGTACTGACATCAAGCTATCTGACCAAGTAAAAAATGCTGGAGGTCTTGCAATTATTGGTACAGAGCGCCATGAGAGCCGTCGCGTTGACCGTCAGTTGCGTGGCCGTGCAGGCCGTCAAGGCGACCCTGGCTCATCTGTGTTCTATGTTTCCCTAGAAGACAAACTCATGCGTCTTTTTGCTAGCGATCGCATCTCAAAAGTGATGGACAAACTTGGATTTGAGGATGGAGAAATGATTGAGCATAAGATGATTAACCAATCAATCGAGCGTGCTCAAAAGAAAGTTGAGGAAAACAACTTCGGCATCCGTAAGCGCTTGCTTGAGTATGACGATGTAATGAACAAACAGCGCAAGGTCATCTACGAGCGTCGTCGTCACGCCCTTATGGGAGAGCGTATCGGCATGGACATCTCCAACATGATCTGGGATCGTGTGTGCTATATCATCAGCAACAATGACTACGATGGCTGTAAGGAAGAGTTCCTCAAGATATTCGCCATGGAGATGCCATTCTCTCAGAAGGAATATGAAGATACTGGCCGTCAGGCACTTGAAGACAAAGGCTTCGACATTGTTATCGAGAATTTCAAAAAGCGCGCAGAGAGACTTGCTTCCACAGCATTCCCTGTAATCAAAGAAGTTTATGAAACAAGAGGACACATGTACGAAAACATTCTTGTTCCTATAACTGATGGACGCCGTATCTACCAGATTAGCATACCTCTCAAGGAAGCATACGAGACAGAAGGACATTCTATTCTCGTTGCATTCGAAAAAGCAATCCTCCTCCACACTATCGATGATGCGTGGAAAGAAAACCTTCGAGCTCTTGACGAGTTGAAGCAATCCGTACAAAACGCAAGCTACGAACAAAAGGACCCACTTCTCATATTCAAGCTCGAGTCTGTCAATCTCTTTGACACTATGGTCAACGAGATTAACAACAATACAATCTCTGTCCTTATGCGTTGCTCTATTCCTATTGCTGAACCACAAGAAGTAAAGCAAGCCCCACTCCCAACGCAGGAAGAACCTAAAAAGCAGCAGTTGACTGAAACTCATCAGAATCTCAGCGAACCAAGCGAAACTCAGAAAGCTCAGCAACAAGCAGCAGCTGCTGACACTCGCGCTCAGCAACCACGCATTCCGGTTGTGAACGACGGTCCACGAATCGGTCGAAACGATCCTTGCCCATGCGGTTCTGGAAAGAAATTCAAAAATTGCCACGGACGCGGACTTTAATACACACAATATGATAAAAGGTTAAGGGGATAACTCTTAGCCTTTTATCATCACTTATAGGGGGTAATTATAAATAATAAATAACCATGAACAAACAAACAAAACCACTTAAAATCTATAAGGCTTCGGCAGGATCGGGCAAAACTTTTAGGCTTGCTGTAGAATATATTGCTCTTTTGGTGAAGCAGCCAACAGAATATCAACACATTCTTGCTGTTACTTTCACACACAAGGCTACTGGCGAGATGAAGCAGAGAATCCTAAGCCAACTTTATGGCATTGCCCACGAATTGAAGTCATCAATGGGGTATGTAAAGGAAATCATTAAGCTTTTGAAAAGTGAGGGGGTAAGTGTGGAAGAAAAAGAAGTAAAAGAGAAATGTGCTGAGGCTTTGTCGATGATTATTCATGACTATACCAACTTTAGAATCGTAACTATAGACTCATTCTTTCAGAGCATCGTTAGAGAACTTGCTAATGAACTGGGATTGGCAGCAAACATAAGCGTGGAACTGAACTCAGACAATGTGATTCAGAAAGCTGTTGACGAAATCATTGATAATATTGACTCTCAATCTCCTGAATTTGATTCTCTCCTAAAATATATCTATTATCGCTTGGAGGACAGTAAGAACTGGAAGATCGAAGACTCTATTGTAAATTTCAGCAAGCAGTTGCTGAGCGAGAAATTCCTTATCAATGATAATGAGACAAAGTTTCAAATATCAGACAAAGAGAATCTTGACACATACAAAAGAAAGCTTATTGAGTTCAAAAAAGTAATAGTAGATGAGTGCAACAAGCAAATAGATGCATCAGCTAAGGAGGCATTGTATGCAATTGAAAATTGCGATAATGGTGTAGAAATTAAGAGTAATGGACAAAAATTTCTTGAAAGTAAATGGTTGACAAAAGCGGAAATAACTGATGCTCAATACAAATTAGCGTCGGAGGTCTCTGCTTGGCAAAAGAAATGTAAGAATCCTGATGCTCAAGAGAGATTAATAATGGGGACTCTAATTCCTTGTACAGATAAGATTATAAAACTTCTTGAGACGCGCATTTCTGTAGAGAATGATGTAAATGCAACTATTGCAAATATCTATAACCTGATGATTATAGGAAAAATCGGAGAACAGATTAATGAGCTGAACAAGAATAACAATCGCTTCTTACTTGCAGAAACTGCTCACTTCCTCAACGATGTGATAAACAAATCCAATATTCCTTTTATATACGAAAAAACAGGGACACTCATCAACCACATTATGATTGATGAGTTTCAAGACACCTCTACTCTACAATGGAACAATTTCAAGCCATTGCTTGAGAACAGCCTCGATGCGAATCAAAGCTGCTTAATTGTGGGCGATGTGAAACAGAGCATTTATCGTTTTCGAAACTCTGACTGGCAAGTGTTGAACAATATTGATAAAGAAGACTCTGAAATGAGTAAATATATTACTCCTATTGAACACTTTGTCAATCATCGTTCATCGCCTAATGTCATTGATTTCAATAATAAATTTTTCTATCACGCAATAAAGCAGACAAACGAGTCATATAGAAAGAAGCATGGGCATGAATGCGAGTCGCTAACCACTGCATACCGCAATATGGCGCAAACTCCTAATGACGCACAGAATGTTTATGGATACATAAAGATTGAGAATCTTACGCCACAAGATGACACTGAAGCAACAAAAGATTTGCAGCTTGCAAGCATCTTCGAGAATGTGAAGACTTTGTTGGATGCTGGTGTGAAAGAAAATGACATTGCGATACTTGTTCGTAAAGGTTTTCAAGCTGCTGATATTTGTGAATACTTTGAGACACGCAAAAATGAACTCAATGTGAAAATCATTTCTAACGAGGCGTTTAAGCTTGAATCATCAGCAGCAATCAATATGGTAATTTTTGCCTTGCGCGCATTATCTGCACAGCAAGACAGATTGAATCTTGCCACTTTGGCATACCATTATCAAACACTTGTTCTCGGCAATGCGAAAGTGATAGAACAAATGTCTTTACCTTTCCTTGCTTCAGAAAAAGATTTGCTTGAGAAATATCTTCCTGAATCTTACATGAAACAGCGCAATGCATTAAGATATAAGTCCATAGCCGAAATTATTGAGGATGTGTATGAAATGTTTAGTCTGTCAAAACTTGAGAAACAAGATGCTTACATGTTTTATTTCCATGACATTGTAGAGTCGTATTCTCGTGATAATCTTGCAGACATTGATAGTTTCTTGAAGATGTGGGATGACGAATTGCACAACAAAACAATACCTAATGGCAATTCTGATGGGATTCAGTTGATGACAATACATAAATCAAAAGGCTTGGAGTTTCACACTGTAATTGTGCCGTTCTGCGATTGGACTATGGAACCAAAATCAGAGACAATGTTATGGTGCTCACCTACAGCATCGCCATTCGATCAAATGCCATTAATGCCAATCGCGTATGGACAAACAAGCAAAGGAAAGGTTTATATTGAGGAGCACGATCAAGAAGAGCTGTACACACTCGTGGATAACATTAACCTTTTCTATGTAGGATTCACACGACCTATATACAATCTGGTTATTATTTCCCAAGAAGAAAAAACAAAGAAGGATGCTAAGAAAGATTGCGAAAGCAAGATAAAAGCGAACAATTTTATCATCGAGGCATTAGAAGCGGGGATAAAAGAAAGTGATACAGAACACAAGCTTATTGCGAACACAGCAATAGAAGAAGGAGTAAAAAGCATTTACAGAATAGGAGAAATAGTTGGTCATAATGGTCCAAACATTACAAAAGAAATTAAGGAAAAGGATCATAAGCAGAACCCACTGAACAAGAAACCTGTTGACACACTCGTCAGCTTCGTGTCAAACAGCTCGATGGCAGAATTCCGCCAAAGTAACGATTCTGACTTGTTCATTTCTGAGAAATCAAGCAATGAGAATGTACAAAGGCATGCAAATGTCATACGCCTCATAAATCTTGGCAATCTGTATCACAACACATTGCAACTGATAAAAACTAAAGATGATATTCATCATGCTATCCTGCAGATGGAGAGACGCGGATGTTTTGAGCATCTTGCTGACAAAGAAGATGTTGAGGAACATATTACTAAACTTATTGAGAATGTAAGTATTTCATATCCAGAGTGGTTTTCTGGAGAATGGAAATGCCTTAATGAGCGAGCTATTCTCTTCCATACAGAAGATGACGAGGCACTATGCACCAAACGACCTGACAGGGTAATAGTGAAAGACGACATCGCAATTGTTATTGATTACAAAACTGCAAGAAATGTTGCAATAATGCATGAAGATGGAAGTGTCACTATACCATCAGAAAACAAAAAGCAAGTAGCGTTCTACTGCGAACTGATGAAACAGCTTGGTTTCAAAGAAGTTAAAGGCTACTTATGGTATATACTCGATGATGTCGTAGCTTCTGTAAATTAATCATTCTTTACTAAACAATTTTTATTATATATGTATTCCTTTTTGAAACATGTTGCCAACCACATTTATGATGAGATGAATGGCAATTTCCAAAATACTACAATCGTGTTTCCTAACAAACGCGCTACGCTGTTCTTCAACCAATATTTATGGGAGAAGTCGAATGGGAAAACGATGTGGACTCCAGAATACACAACCATAAGTGAATTATTCACTTTACTTTCAAAGAACAATATTGCTGACCCTATATTCTTGATATGCAGACTATATGAAGTGTACTTGCAGCATTTCCCTGGCACGGAGAAGTCTTTTGATGAACTCTACCCTCTTCTTGAGATGATGCTGGCTGATTTTGAGGATGTAGACAGTAACCTTGTTCCTGCAGACAAGATTTTTAGAAATGTTTCTGAACTACAAGAACTGACGGATTATAGCTTTCTTGAGCAAGAGCAGATTGATGCCATAAATCACTTTTTCAATGGATTGAAGTGGAGCGAAGAGACAGAACAAAAACAGAAGTTTTCTAATCTATGGAATAAGCTGTTCAGCATATACTCTGACTATTCAAAAGCATTGCTTAAAGATGATGACAAGATGATGTATGAAGGTATGCTTAAACGCTCTGTAATAGAGAGTATTAGCTCTGATAAGAAAACGGATATTTCTTCATGCCTTTCGTCAAGCACTTATGCATTTGTAGGCTTCAATGTGCTGAATAAAGCAGAGCATGAGCTATTCAAGTTTATAAAACAGAATAAACAGACTTATTTCTATTGGGATTATGATATGTCATATTGCTCTGGCAGACCTTATACCCATAGCAGAACACATGGTTTCGAAGCAGGAATGTTCATAACTGAAAATATAAAGGATTTCGGCAGTGCGTTTGATAGTTCGTGTGATGTGTACAAGAATATGTCAAAGCCGAAAAAAATTACTTTTATACAATCGCCAACGGAGAATGCTCAATCACGATACATTAGCAGATGGGTAGAAGAAACTATCAAACCTGGAGATGTGCTTCGTGATTCTGCTATTGTACTTTGCAATGAAAACATTTTGCAACCAGTTTTGCATTCTATTCCAAAGACAATAAATGGGGACAATAATGAAAAGGTAAGTCTCAATGTTACAATGGGTTATCCTCTGAGCGAGACTCCTGTTTATAGTCTTGTACAAGCTTTACTTGAACTGCAGCTTCGTGGCAGAACCAAAAGCAATGCATGGAGATATAAACAAGTGTCTGCCGTGCTAAAGCATCCTTACATTCGCAGAATGAGTGGTGGACAGGCAAACAAAACTCTTTTTGAGCTTACCACAAAAAACACAATATTCCCAACTAACGAAGTTTTTAAGGATCATACTCTTTTCTCTCAAATATTTGTACATAAAACAGGAATAGAATTAACAAGATATCTTGCTGATATTCTTTCTAATGCATCGGACGGGTTACCAACAAGTAGCAGAAATAATGATTTTAATTCTCAACTATACAAAGAGTCAACCTTTGCTGCATATACAGCAATTAACCGCATGCATAATCTGCAAGAAGACATGCCCGAGTTACAGAAACTGTCTGACGCTACGATATCTCGTCTTGTCTGCCAAATGCTGCAAAGAACAACAATACCATTCCATGGAGAGCCTGCTAATGGCTTGCAAGTGATGGGATTCCTTGAGACTCGTAACCTTGACTTTAAGAATGTGATTATGTTGTCTGCTGGTGAAGGTCAAATGCCAAGAGCTAACAAACGACCATCACTCATTCCATACTCATTGCAAATGGCATTCGGTATGACAACTGTAGATAAAGAGGTTAGCATTTATGCTTATTATTTCTACAGGCTTCTGCAGAGAGCTGAGAATATTACCATCCTATGGAATTCTAGCACAGAAGATGGCCACAAGGGAGAAATGTCACGATTCTTGATGCAACTCTTAGTTGAAGCTGAGCATATTTTCGACAAAGAACAAGAGATTGATTTTCTATCATTTACAACTCCATCAGAATCAATGCAGAAACCAATCATAAACATTGAGAAGAATGAAGAAATCATGAGGCGTCTGCATCTCAGATTCGATTTGTCAACGGAACAAACTCTAGAGTGGATAGAGAAGCATAAAGACAACAAGCATCAATTGCTGTTGTCACCTTCTGCCATTCTTTGTCACATGAAATGTCCGTTGCAATTCTTCTTTAAGTATATCGCTGGTTTGCGTCCTGACAATGATGTTTCTGAAGATATTGACGATGCTGTATTTGGTGATATTTTCCATTATGTAATGGAGCATATTTACCAGCCACTTATTAATCGCTCTCTCACCAGTTCCTTCCTCAAAGATTTGGCAAACAATGAAATATATATAATGCGCCTTATAGACGAAGGATTCATTGTAAAGTTGTTCAAGCATTGTGACGAGAATAGGGAGAGTACCGCAAAGAATGCACCAGCAATTAAGTACTCTGGTTCTCAATTAATAAAACGGAAAGTGCTATATCAACTAATTAAATATCAGTTAGAAGCTGATGCACAAACAGCTATGGAAGTTGAACATACAGGCTCTTTCCAGATTCTTGAAACTGAGGGGAAACACTGCGTTGTAAAAGAGATTCTGCCTGATACAAATGCAAAGCCATTCAACATAAGGATTGGCGGCATTATTGACCGAATTGATATGATTGACAATGGATTTACAAAAACCATACGAGTGGTTGATTATAAAACATCAAGCAAACCTCATGTGGCAACAAATATTGAGCAGCTATTTGATCGCAAGAAAGTAAAAGATAATTATCATATCACTCAGACAATGTACTACTGCGATGTTCTCACGCAGGAGGGCAAGTTCAATGCTGATAATGTGCCAGTTGTCCCTGCTATCATGTACTACAAGAACAACAAGGCAAAAGAGTCGGCAATTGTAAAGATGAACTACGAGGGAATGATAAAAGACAGAAACAAAAAGCCTTACATTCTTGATTACACAAAGAATTGCAAGGATGTGTTCCTACCTCTTATGAATACTGAAATTGACAGAATCTTTGAGCCAGGAGTATTTACTCAATGTGAAAACGAATCCTCTTGTAAGCACTGCGATTTCAAGCTATTATGTTGCCGTAATCCTAAAGACAATTTCTAAATGGAAAAATTTGAAATCACTATATTGGGGTGTGGAGCAGCACTTCCTACCCCGAGACATTTAAGTTCATCGCAAATCGTCAATGTGAGAGAGAAGCTTTTCATGTTTGACTGTGCAGAAGGTGTACAAACAGCATTGCGCCGTTCAAGATTGAAATTCTCTCATTTGAATGCAATATTCCTCACTCACTTGCATGGAGATCATTGCTTTGGATTGATTGGTCTGTTATCAACTCTCGGACTGCTTGGTCGCACAGCCGATTTACATGTATTTGGACCAAATAATTTGGTAAATGTGTTTCAGCCGCAGATAGATTTCTTCTGCGAAGAATCACCATTCAGGATTATACTTCACGAGATAGATTCAAAGCAACATTCCGTAATATATGAAGATAGAAGTGTGGAGATAAGCACCATTCCTCTCTCTCACCGAGTGCCTTGCTGTGGATTCTTGATAAAAGAGAAGCCAACTCTCAGACATATAAGAAGAGATGCCATTGATGCTTTTGGCATACCTGTAAGCCAGATAAATAATATAAAAGCTGGGCTCGACTACACATCTCCTGATGGGGATGTAATACCAAATCACTTACTCACTCTCCCACCCGACCCTATTCGTTCATATGCATATTGCACAGACACGACATTCAAACCTTCAAATGCAGATTTGTTACAAGGAGTAACTGCGCTATACCATGAAGCAACTTTCTCCTCTGAGCAATCACTATTAGCAAAGAAAACTCATCATAGTACAGCAGCACAAGCTGCAGAAATTGCGAAGCTATCCAACGCTAAACAATTGATTATTGGCCACTTCTCTTCTCGATACGAAGATGAAAATAAACTTTTGGAAGAAGCGAAGAAGGTTTTCACAAATACACTCCTTGCCGCTGATGGGAAGAGGATAATTCTATAGTGATAATATGACTCATCTTCCTAAATTATAATCATATAAAATAAAGGAGTCGTCTCACGACGGCTCCTTCTCAAACTTAAAACAACCAACAAAAGAAATAGATTTTATTCTATTCTTTGTATATCTTTCAGGAAGAATGGAAGGGAAATCCCTACCATTCTTTCTTATTATTTATCGGATGAACAAGAGCTCACGATACTTTGGAAGTGGCCATGCCTCATCGTCAACGATACATTCAAGCTTGTCAACGTGGTAGCGGATTTCCTCAAGAAGTGGAGCAACTGTGTCGTGGTAAGCGATTGCCTTCTCACGCTCGCTCTCGATCTTGTTTGCAACCTTGCGAGCTTCAACCATCTTGTCAACGTTCTCGATGATGAATGACTCATGGTCAGAGATCTTCTCGATGATGTGCATGTTCTCCTTAGAGATCTGATGTGCCTTCTCGCCAGAGAAGATAGCGTGTACCTTATGTACGTTGTCAATAAGCATTGACTGGTACTTTGTAACGACTGGGATGATGTGGTTCAAGCAGAGGTCGCCGAAGATGCGGCTCTCAATCTGAATCTTCTTTGTGTAGGTTTCCCACTTGATCTCGTTACGAGCCTCGAGCTCAAACTTAGTCATTACATTCTGGCTCTCGAACATCTTGACAGATGAATCGCTTGTGTAGTTGTCGAAGATGATTGGAGCAGAAGTCTCGCAGTCAAGACCACGCTTCTTTGCCTCTTCCTTCCATTCGTCGCCGTAGCCGTTGCCATTGAAGATGATTGGCTTGATGTACTTGATATCCTCGCGAACAACCTTGAGGATAGCAGCTTCCTTTGATTCACCCTTCTCGATGAGAGCGTCAACGCGAACCTTGAACTCTGCAAGTGCCTCAGCAACAGCTGTGTTGAGTGTGAGCATTGCAGATGCACAGTTTGCCTCAGAACCTACAGCACGGAACTCGAAGCGGTTGCCTGTGAATGCGAATGGAGATGTACGGTTACGGTCAGTGTTATCGATGAGGAGCTCTGGGATTGAAGGGAGATCGAGCTTGAGAGCTGTCTTGCCTGCAACCTGGAGGATATCGTCTGTATCAGCCTTCTCCACATGCTCGATAAGGTCAGTTACTGACTTGCCGAGGAATGAAGAGATGATTGCTGGAGGAGCTTCGTTAGCACCAAGACGATGAGCATTTGTTGCGCTCATGATAGATGCCTTGAGCAAACCGTTGTGATCATATACAGCCTTGAGTGTCTCAACTGTGAATGTAACGAAACGGAGGTTGTCGAGAGCTGTCTTGCCTGGAGCGTGAAGGAGAATGCCTGTGTCAGTAGAGAGTGACCAGTTGTTGTGCTTACCAGAACCGTTGATGCCCTTGAATGGCTTCTCGTGGAGGAGGCAACGGAAACCGTGCTTGCGAGCAACGCGCTTCATGATAGACATCATAAGCATGTTGTGGTCAACAGCGAGGTTTGTCTCTTCGAAGATTGGAGCAAGCTCGAACTGGTTTGGAGCAACCTCATTGTGACGAGTCTTGCAAGGAATACCGAGCTCAAGAGCCTGAATCTCAAGATCCTTCATGAATGCCTGAACGCGCTCTGGGATAGTTCCGAAGTAGTGGTCGTCCATCTGCTGGTTCTTAGCAGAGTCGTGACCCATAAGAGTACGGCCTGTGAGCATGAGGTCTGGACGAGCTGCGTAGAGAGCTTCGTCAACGAGGAAGTATTCCTGCTCCCAACCGAGGTTAGAGACAACCTTTGTTACATTAGGATCAAAGTAATTACAAACGGCTGTAGCTGCTACGTTGACAGCGTGGAGAGCCTTCTTAAGAGGAGCTTTGTAGTCAAGAGCCTCACCAGTATAAGAGATGAATACTGTAGGGATACAGAGTGTGTCGTCGATGATGAAGACAGGAGATGTTGGGTCCCAAGCAGAGTAACCGCGAGCCTCGAAAGTGTTACGGATACCACCTGATGGGAATGAAGATGCGTCTGGCTCCTGCTGAGCGAGGAGCTTGCCAGAGAACTTCTCGAGCATACCGCCCTTGCCGTCGTGCTCTACGAAGGCATCGTGCTTCTCGGCTGTACCTTCAGTAAGTGGCTGGAACCAGTGAGTATAGTGAGTGACGCCCATGTCCATTGCCCAAAGCTTCATGCCCTTTGCTACCTCGTCTGCGATAGAGCGGTCGAGAGCTGCACCGTTGTCCATTACGTCAACGAGCTTAGCATAAACGTCGGCAGGAAGATATTTGAACATCTTTGCACGGTCGAAAACATACTTTGCATAAAACTCAGAAGGGCGAGATGTTGGTTTTGCCACTACTACAGCCTTCTTCTTTGAGGCTTCTTCTACTGCTTTGAATCTTAAGTTTGCCATTTTTGTATTTGGGTTTTAGTTTTTGTTTTTTTAAGTTTTGGGAATCACGAGCTGATGCTCGTGACACTGGGGCTTTGTGGGGTTGAGAGTGGGCTCTTTAAGGCTTGAGTGTAACGCCTATTACGAAGCCGAGTTTCTCTGTGCTTGGGTTGGCATGAAGACCTGCGAAGACTGGGAGCGAGAAGCTGTCTGTAATCTTGAGGTCTTTGCTTGCCTGGAGTGAGATGTCTGTTACGGCAAATCCGTTAGCCTTCGCGTAGAATGATGTGGCGAAAGGAACTGCGCCGATTGATGCTTCCCAATCAAGTCCGCCAAGTGCGAATGGTGCTTTTGCCTCGATGAAGGTTGAGTAAGCGCGCTTACCATCCTTGTTCACTCCGTCAGCTCCGGCGAAGTTTGTGTATGCCTGGAGGTTTACTGGACCGAAGTCGTAGCCGATATTTGCTTCAAAGACATGAGCTGTCTTGTGAGCTTCGTATTCGAAGTATCTTGGAGAACCGACTACACAGAAATAGTCTGTTACGCCAATGTTGAAACCACCAGTGGAGTAGGCGAGGGTGAGATCAATTTCCTTGAGATCGTCGCCGCCCTTGAGTCCGTAGCTTCCCCAAGCGGAGAGTGATACTCCTTTGTATGAAACGCCGAGTGTCGGCTGTATTGCTGCTTCGCCAAGTTCCTGACCACGCCAATGGTATGAGCTTACGAAGTCGGCTGATACTTCTGCTTCTACTGTTTCCTGAGCCTTAGCACCTGTTATGAGAGCAAGTGCTGCAA
>JAGHVC010000087.1 GCA_018064505.1 Candidatus Minthosoma caballi
ATTGCCCGTTTTCCGATGGACAAAACTGGTAGCTATTTTCCGTACTCTACATTTTCTTCTGTTTTTGCTATAGTATTTCATCCAATTCGTCAACACACAATACCTTTAAGTGATGCAAAGTAGCAAAAAAGTTGTGAAACTACAAAATTATTTTAAGGAAATTTGTCAATAAAGCAGAAAAATTAACAAAAAGGCGAGGCTTGGAGGGGTAAATGAATGAAAAATGAAGAATGAAGAAAGAAGAAAGAAGAATGAGAGTTTTCTAGCCGTGCTTTGGATCTCAAACTTACAACTCTCTTTATCAAGAATAAATTATAGAAACACTCGTCACTCATCACAAATACTGCTTAAACATATGAAGATTAGAACATTAGGTGTGTGATGAGTGCTTTTTGACTCATCACACACTCATCACACCAATAACACACAGATATTCAGCAAACTAACATGCATCCGTGACGAGTGATGAGTGTTTGAGAGAATTCATTTTTGCCACGAATGCGAGCGTGCGATACTTGTGTTCATAAGTGTCTAAATGCAACCTTCAACTATTCAGAAAATATGCTTTCACTGAATGCAGTTATTCGCTTCCTGTGAATGCCGTTAGTCAAGCCGTGAGAATAAAATCATTCACGCCCTGTGAATAAATGTATTCGCGCCGTGCGAATAAATAGGTTGTAGTCAATACATTTTCAACCGCACTGCTCGAATAAGAAAAACAAGTTATTCTTTATCGCTTATGAGTTTTCCTGCTATTCTCTTTTTTATAAACTCAGTAAGTGTTTTGCGATTAACGCCAAGGCGTTTAGCCATGCGTGTCTTTGGTGTGTGCTGTTTCATCATCTTTAGCACGGTTTCTTCTTTTCCATCAAGTTTCAGTTTGATAGCTTTATTTTTGCTGCCTACAGGTCGCCCAAGCCGCTGGCCTTCTTGGCGGCGACGCTCAAGTGCCTCTTTAGTGCGTTGTGAAATCAGGTTGCGCTCAATTTCTGCCGAAAGTCCGAATGCAAAAGCTAAAACTTTGCTTTGAATGTCATCGCCAAGCCGATAGCCGTCTTTGATTGTCCACACACGACATTCTTTGTTCATGCAAGTGTTTAGTATCTCCATAATCATGAAGAGATTGCGCCCCAAACGAGACAGCTCTGTACAAACAATGAGGTCGTGCTTGCCAACTTTTGCAAGCAATTCGCCAAGCTTGCGTTTGCTGTAGGATTTGGTTCCACTAATGGTTTCTTCTATCCATCCATCAATATGCAGATTCTCTTTCTTGCAGAATTTGTTTATCTCAAATCTCTGATTTTCCACGGTTTGCTTGTCGCAACTTACCCTAATATAGCCGTAAGTCATGTGTTTTTATCATTGTTTTAGTTTGTTATCGCAAGATGGGGGTTGAGTAGCGGAAAACGGGCAATAAATATTACTCACAAAATATAAATAATGTATTAGGGTACAAAAGTAAGAAAAAAACCATAACAAACAACATTTTTATTAACTATTTTATAACTAATCTAACCACAACGACTATGAAGAAATCATTACTTCTTCTTGCATCATTGTTGATGAGTGCAGTTTCGTTCGCTCAGTGGGTTCAGCCAGAGGCTCCAGCTAAGACCGACATGGTTGACGACGGCGAGACACAGCTTTATCTTTTCAACGCTGGTGCAAAGGGCTTCTTCCTCGGAGCTAATGACTATCAGACTCGTGCCAGTGTTAGCTTTTCTCATGGCGTGCCTGTGAAAATGACTAAGACTGAGGACGGATGCTGGGCTATTGTTGACTCTGTTGAGAAATTTAAAGAGTTCCGTAAGACTTTTGCAGAAAATGCACGGGCAATCTGGGTTGATAACAACTCTGGTGCTAACTGTAACGCATGGAAGCTTACTAAGCTTGCCAACGGCAACTACAACATCACTAACGAGGGTGTTTATCCTGAAGACCCAACAAAGAAACTCGGAGTTGCTGAGTATTACGAGGGAAAGACTGGCAACACTCGCCTTTGGCTTTATGACCCAGAAATCACTTATGAGAAGATTGTGGACGACGAGCCAGAGCCAACTACTATCTTTGAAGGCGCATTCTGGGATGAGTGGTATTTCGTCACTCCAGAAGTTTATAATCAGTGGGCTCCTAAGGCTGAGGCTTGGGTGGCAGGCACTGCACTGAAAAGTGAGATTGACGCAGCAAAGAGCGAGTATGCTGGCATTGACCTTGCCAAGGCTGAGGCAATCTACAGCAACAGCGCTTCTACTGCAGCAGAGCTTGACAGTGCCCGCACAAAGATTATTCCTGCTCTTGTTAAGGAGTTTGTAAATGCTGGTCTGCTTAAGGCAACCGTTGAGGCTCCTGTTGATGCAACAGGTCTCATCGTGAATCCTTCATTTGAAACAGGCAACACTACTGGCTGGACATTCAGCAAGACAAATGCTAATGGCTTGGGTGATTCAAGCGATGCCAAGGCGGCTGAGAATTCTAATGCCACTTACACTTGCTCTGAGGCTGACGGCAACTACCTCTTCAACATTTGGGCATGGGGCAATCCTATTACTCAGACTATTTCTGATCTCCCTAACGGTATCTATCGCATTGGCGCTATGGTGGCTTCAAGCGATGACTGTACAAATGTGTACATCACTGCTGAGACTAAGATCGGCAAGCTTCATCATGCTATTGAACTTCAGGCAAATGAGGCAGGCAGCAAGCAGACTTACGGCACTCGCGGCTCGATGCTTGCAGCTGTGACTGACGGCAACCTCACAATTGGCGCTGTTGGTTGCGATGCTGACGGTGTCAGCTATCTCGAAGGTGGCCGCTGGTGGTATAAGGTTGATGACTTCCGCCTTGAATTCCTTGGCAACAATACTGATTCATGGAAATATTTCCAGGAGAACAGCGATCTTGAATTCCCTGAGTATGGCGAAGAAACTGTTGCTATGAAGCAGCTTCTTGCTGACTACGAGCAGGCAAAGGAGGACTTTGCAAATATGACTGATCCTGAGAAGATTGCATACGCTCTCGAAGGCATCATCGCGCTTAGCGACAGTATCAAGGGCAATGTGGCAGCTTATGGTGACCTTGTAAAGAAGGTGAAGGAAATCGACGAAACTCTCAATAATGAGAGTTCTCTCGCAGGTTTGATTGAAGTGTTCGCAGACCTCTTGAGAGCAGAGGATAAGGATGCTTCTGATGAGGCTATCGAAGCTCTCAAGGACGAAAATGTGCCAGAGGATCGCCTCGTGGCAGCAGGACCTGCAGTTGTGCTTGACGAGTGCGCCCTCAAAACTGAAGAAGTGGTGGCTTACACTGCTCAGCTCGACGGACTTTACAAGTATTGTGTTTCTAAGTCGTTCAAGCCAGGCGATAAGGTGACTTACCTGATTGAAGACGCTAAATTCACAGATCCAAAAGGCAATGGCTGGACTCAGGCATTCGTGTCTAAGAACCTCACATGGTCTGCTGGTATTGCTCCTGGCTTCCCTGTTGCTGAGTCTTATCACGCAACATTCGACATTTTCCAGACTATCGACGCTCCTGATGGTATCTATTCTGTAAGCTTGAATGGTTTCTGCCGTCTCGACGATGGTGTTGACGCTTCTGTTCCAGCAGAGGTTTATCTCAATGACTTTGCAACTCCTCTCATGAACATCACAGATGATGCAATCAGCAAGGATGAAGCTACCGACGGTGTAAATGCTTACCTCACTAATGGTGATGACGGTGCTTGGACAGCGAACCCAATATTTGCTGAGACTACTTCAAAGACTGGTAGTGATAACAAAGACAAAGAATATGACACAGACTATTGGATTCCAGACGGAATGAGAGGCTCGTCTGTTGCATTCTCTGCTGGCCGTTATCAGGCTAAGGTTTACGGTATCGTTGAGGGCGGTAAGATGACTCTCGGCATTCGCAACACTAAGTCTGTGAATGTTTGGGCTCTTTGGAGCAACTTTGAGCTCACTTACGAAGGTAAGACAAAGGAGTCTGTAAATGCTCTCGGCGATAGCTACATGGCAAATGCTAATAACTATCTTGATGAGAATCAGGATGACATGTCTAATCCTGCTATCGATGCTCTCGAAGCAGCTATCAAGGCTATCAAGGAGGCTGCTACTACTGATGAGAAGTATGATGCTATCATCGCTCTCAACAGCGTAATGGCTACAGCAAAGGAGAATGTTGCTGCTGTTGCTGAATTCACAACAGCTAAGGATCTGATGGACTCTGCTGCCAATAATTATGGAGAAACAGCATCTGCCGAGGCTCTTGCTGCTTACGAAGAGGCTTCAGACATCACAAAAGATGAAATGACTACAGAGGAGATTAAGGCGAGTGCAGGCAAGTTCAACAAGGTTGCTGCTATGCTCCGCGTTCCTGGCGAGTATAATGACGCTTCAGACGATAACGCTGTTGACTTCACTCAGACAATCGTTAGCCCTGATTTCGAAGAGGATGGCACTGCTACATTGACAGGCTGGACTAACAGTGGCGCAATCGCATTCCAGACTCAGACTAATGATTCATTCGACAAGAATAATAATGTTTACGCTGAAAGATGGCATGCTGATGGCACACTCGACCTCAATCAGGTGATTACAGAACTCCCTGCTGGTACTTATGAGCTCACAGTTCACGCATACGCTTCTATTGAGGATGCTTACATCTACGCTAACGATGGCGAGACAAAGATTGAGCCTAAGGCTGATGCTAAAACAGAAGCTGCAGACTGCACTGTAATTGCAAAAGTGGGCGAGGACGGTACTCTTAAGATTGGCGCTAAGGGCACATTGACTGGTAGCACTTGGTTCTGCATTGACAATTTCCGTCTCACTTACTATGGTGCTAATAGCGAAAAGACTCCAACTGATATCAAGGACGCTGCTGAGCAGGCTAAGGCTACTGTTGTAGCTATCTACAGCGCTGCAGGTCAGAAGATTTCTAAGCTCCAGAAGGGCATCAACATCGTTAA
>JAGHVC010000234.1 GCA_018064505.1 Candidatus Minthosoma caballi
GCTCATGCATTTTCAGCAAAAATGAATTTCTTCAAACACTCTTCACTCTTCATAATATCAATCTAATCGTTTGAATGACAATTTATTGAGTATATGAAGAGTGCTATTCAACTCTTCATATACTCTTCATGCCTCTAAGAGAATGAATATCAGCATGTTTCCACCCGTCTATGAAGAGTGAAGAGTGTTTCTATAATTGTTCAGAAAGCTACCATTCCCCTCAAAATTGATTGAAAATCCACATACAAAAACTCCACCTCAATCCCAGCGGTTGAGGTGGAGTTTTAATATTACTCAAGGGTTTATACCCTATCCTTTATGTCACCCCTACGGGGTTACAGGGTGGTAAAGTTTAGTTACTTATTTCAGTTTGAATGCGTAGAATGCTTCGCCGTGACGGATGTAAAGCTTGCCGTCAGCGATAGATGGATGTGCCCAGTATGGACCGCTGCCCTTAGCGATACGGAACTCGCTAACTACATCGAATGAATTGCCAGGGCGAACGAGACCTACCATGCCGCGACGCTCGTCGTAGCAGTAGAGCATGCCGTCTGCTGTGATGATTGAGCCCTTGCCTTTGCCGCCTTGCCATGCAGTTTCGTAGATTGTTTCGCCTGTGTTCCAGTCAACTGCGCACCAGTTGCCCTTGTTGTTGTCAATCCAGTTTGTGCCGTAAATTACATTATCAAGAAGCACATAACCGCCGTGGTGAGTGTCGAGAGTCTCTGTGCGCCATGTGCATGTTACGCTCTTGAGATCGTCGGCAAGTTGGAGCTGGAAACCATTGAGGTTGTAGCCATGACAGAAGAAGATCTTGCCGTCCTGGAAGAGAGCTGAGTTTGGAGCGATGTTGTCCCATTGCGATTTCTCGCCTGTATGCTTTGGTCCCCAATCGTCGAATGTCCACATAATCTCACCTGTCTCAGGGTCAGCACCGAAAGCGTTCATCGAAGTAGAGCCAATGATCTGACGCTTGCCGTTGTATGAGATGAGGATTGGAGAAACATAGCCGCTCTTGTCGCCAAGTGCCTTCGATTTCCAGATTTCCTCGCCTGTGTTCTTGTTGAGGGCAACGATGGTTGTCTGGTCGCCGCATGGTGTGTAGAGAACCTTGTCGTCATACACGAGTGGGCATTCGCTTGTACCCCACATGCCTGTCTTACGACCGTACTTCTCGCCACCATTGACAGTCCATGCGATGCTGCCGTCGGCAATGTTGATACATACAATCTCACCCATACCACTAATCACATAAGCTTTGTCGCCATCGATAGTTGGAGTGGTGCGGGTCTCAGGGTATGACTGCTTCCAAGGGTTGCCATACACTGTTGTGTAGAGCTTCTTGCCGTCGAGCGAGTAGCACTGGAATACTTCTTTCTCCTCTTGCTCATCCATGCCTGTGAGATAGACTTTGTCGCCTACTACCTGAGGAGAGCTGTATCCCTTGCCTGCATCGAGAGTTTCGAAAATCATTTCAGGACCACCCTCTGGCCATTCCTTCAATAGGCCTGTGTCTGGGTAAGAGCCGTTGTTCAAAGGACCGCGCCAGCCGTGGATGCTCTGTCCGCTCTGTGATGTGCTCTGAGCTGTGCAGCTCATTGCAACCATGCTGCCAATGAGCAACATGCTAAAGAGTTTCTTGTTTTTCATTTTGATTTGTTATTTAGTTGTTTTGTTATTTGATTGTTTTTCTGTCAAATGGTTTAATTCTGCTTGATGCTGTAGGCAACTAGTGCTTCGCCATGACGGATGTAAAGCACTCCATCGTAAATGGTTGGGTGTGAGAAATATGCGCCTGAGCCATCTGTGACGCGGAACTCGCTCACAACATCGAGCTGCTTTGGATTGATGTTGGCAAGTCCCATGAAACCGCGGCGCTCATCGAACATGTAGAACATGCCGTCGGCAGCAATGAGTGCGCCTCGAGCCTTGCCTTGCCACTGCGAGTGGTAGAGCACCTCGCCGCTCTTGATGTCAAGTGCTGCCCACATGTTTTTGTTGCCTGTGCTGCCATAAACAACGCCATCAATCTGTATCATGCCTCCCATGTACATGTCGATCTCCTTCTTGCGCCAAAGCATTGACACAGACGAGAGATCGTCAGCCATCTTGTACATTGTGCAGCCATGTCCATCGCCAAGAGAAACAAACAGATAGCCTTCGTAGAACACAGGGCCGTTGACCATTGCGTTTGCCCATTTCTTCTCGTCCTGAATAGGAAGCCAAGAGTTGTCGTTCCAAATCATCTTGCCCGTCTCAGGCTCTACGCCAAAGAGATGTTCCTCGGTAGCGGCAACAATCTGACGCTTGCCGTTCCACTCCACCATGATGCTTGGCACATACATTGCCTTGTCGCCAAATGAAGGTGTTTCCCAGATGGTTTCGCCAGTCACCTTGTTGAGGGCAACGAGGCAAACCTCCTTGCCACAAGCGTTGATGATGATGCGGTCGCCATCGATGAGAGGTTGCTCGCAAATGCCTTGGTCGTTTGGTGTGAGCTGATATTTCTGCCAATAGTCGAAGCTCCAGAGAATTTTGCCGTCAACCTTGTTGAGGCACACGAGTTCACCCATTCCGCTTACAATGTAGATGCGATCGCCATCGATGAGTGGGCTGCAGCGTGTCTCCTGGAATGATTTTGTCCATGCACGGCCGAAAGTGACTTGATACACGAGTGAGCCGTCGAGATTGTAGCAAGTAACTTGCTCGTTCTGTTCGTCGGTAGTTAGTCCTGCTGTGTATATTTTGCCTCCTTCGACAATGGCGCTTGAGTTGCCTTTGCCAGCATTGTTTACAACCCAGAGTTTTTCAGGGCCATTTTCCGGCCATTGCTTCATAAGGTTCTTTTCTGCTGGATAGATGCCGCAGTGGTTTTCTCCACGAAACTGCACTATTTGTGCCGATGCAGCAAGTGTGCATGCAAGACCTAATGACAATAATAAGTTTCTTTTCATTTTTTTGTATAGTTTTTTATGATTTGTTTTGTACCAAAGATTACAAGTGCTATAAGAATGATTAAGAAGATGATAGCGGTGAGGATTGTTGCTATTCCTGCGCCACTTGCATTTGCGCTTATACTAATGATAGAGCCTATGCTGCCAGAGAGAATGGCAGAAATAGGTATGACGAGATTCTCCTTTTGAAGCTGCGTTTTTATATCTTCTAACTTGAATCCAAGTGATTGCAGCGTGCTGATTTCTTGCTGTCGTGCAGTGAGGTTTTTACGCACAACAATGATGAGGCAGAACACTCCGAGTATGAGTCCTAAACCGCCAAGGGTGAGGAAGATGGCGAGGTAGGTGTCAGTGACTGTGAAAAAGAGCTCGATGCGCTCTGTGGTGGTGCTAATCTGCATTCCGTATTCGCTGAGGGCGATTTCAAGCAGGTCTTTCACATTGTCTATTTGTGATGTGTCTGTGTTTACAAGCATGAGTCGGCTGCCAGTCTCTTCTTTCCATAGCTGACGGAACACTTCCTTGTCCATCAGGGCATTGCCATGGAAAATGCCTGTAGGGTAGGTGCCAGCAATGATGAGGCTGATAGGTTCTCCATCGCCGTTTGTGTATTGAAGAGTGTCTCCAACAGCTTTCATAAGGCTCCAAGTTAGAGATTCGGAATCGATTAATACCATCTTTGGGCTTTGATCTTCTCCTGCTCTATGTTGAGAACCATGTGAGATATTTTCATTAGTGCAAATGAGAGTGGTGTCGATGCCGAAGCAGTCATGCAGTTCCTTCAAATCCACGCCAAGCACCGTAGGTGTGGATACTTTATTAAGATTGAGACAGCTTGCTTCGTCCTGCGTGTATTGCAGGATTTGCATGAAATGGGTATCTTCAGGGAGATCTTGAATAGAGAGTTTCTTGCGCACCAGAGGATTGTTGAGGTCGTACTCTATTGGCACTCTGTTGGCGCACCACAATTGAAAGCCGCCAGTCATAGCTGCATCTTCGGATGAATGCGAGAAGTCGGGACGGTTAAGCCCAACAGCAAACACGGTGAACACTCCGACAGCCAGCGACCAAAATGCCAGCAGCACTTGCGAACGCTGAGATGCAAGAGTTTTCCACATCATAGTATCGGTGCAGAAAGCTATGTTCTGCGAGGCTTTTTTGCTGATATATAGTGACAGGAAAAGCCCTGTTGTTATGAGCCAGAGGAGACCGCAGAATACAAATATAATAATACTGTGGGCAGAGATGATATTGTAAATGAAAAGAATGAGGGTTGTTGCTGCTATGCAGAGGAAGATGGAATTACAGCTTTTTGCCTTCTTTTGTTCCTTGTTTTTTCCGTTTTTCTTAAGGAAAGAACGAATAGTTATAAAAGCAGTGACAGCACATATTATAAGCCCTGATAGCCAGCCTGCCAGCAGGGTTAGCACATTGACATGAAGGGCAAATCCTTCGGTGTGGGTAGCACCACTCCACACATTGCCGAGAAGAAAAAGCGTGAAGCCAGAATAAATCACTCCTGCTATGATGCCAATAGGTGAGGCACATAGAACGACTGTGCCAATCTCATGTAAAAGTATTGCGTGAATGCGCTGGCGAGAATAGCCTAAAGTTTGGTAAAGAGTGATTTCGTCCTTGCGCTGTGTGAGCATCTCGACAAGAGGATTCTGCATGAGAAGAATGCCAGAGAGAATGATGAAGAATCCGAGCGCAAGGAAGAGAGCAGAGAAGTCGGTGCCATTGTTGGCAGCATATAGCGCAGACTCGCGAGGATGAGTGATAACTATGCCCATCTGCTGACTGCTTAGGCGAGACAAAGCTTTGTGTGCATCGCCAACTTCCAGTGCAGTTGCCACGCCGAATGCCATACTCCAATCTTCTTTTACGGCATTGTAGGCAACGAGTGCCTTAGGAGTTTGTCTGTGAGCATACCAGAAGTTTTCGTCTTCTTTCTCTATGTGGCTCATGTTGATAGGCAGATCGCTATCCCAATCGGTGCAGCGTTCTACATTGGACAAACCAGGGTATTCAGTCATGAGGAGCGAATCACTCTTGAGTTCAGCTAAAGGCACTATAGACTTGACCACAAACGAATGAGTGCGTGTGGTAAGGCTCTTCATTTCTTTTGTGATGAAATAATCCATCATCAATGTATCGCCAACGCTTGCATGCAATCTGTTTGCAGCATAGTCGCTCAATACCATCTCGTCGCCATTAAGTGCTTCGCCATTGTACTTATCGACAGCGGTTACGAATGAGTAAGGTATGGAATCATTGGAATTGTAAATGTCGTTGACGAGATAAGCGAAACAAGTGCGGCAAGGCTGAAGTGATTCCACTACTGATGCCTGTATGAAAATGCGATCGTAAGTGATTTGATTAGCCCCCTCCTTACTCCCCCTCAGGGGGGAGGGATGCCATGCGGAGTGTTTAGCTTTCGTGCTGATGCCAGAATGCTGTGGTGTCCATACATTGGCAAATTCTTCTTCTGAAATTGATGAAGGTGACATTATGAGGTTCACCTTGTTCTCAAGCTTCATGATTTCAGCAAGTTCTCTGCGATTGACAAACACATTGAGAGGAAGCGCCTGCTCATTGCGCAGCAGCAGATTGCCTCCTTGCTCCACAGTTTTCACTCCCTGAATGTGGAGCCGCATCTGAGTGCTGTAGCTATCTGTGACAAATAAAGAACCAGAAGGGACTAAAGAGTGTGAAGGAAGATGAAGCACAAAATCTTCTTCGGTCAATTGGCGTTTCAGAGGCTCGTTTACAAAGGCATTGCCTTCGCTGACGGAATCTTTATCTACACCCCAAACTTGCACAGGAATGAGCTTTTCACCAGCGGAAACGAAGCCTTCGCAAAGCAAATAGCTTGTGGCATCGCAAAGTAATGATTTCTGCATTATGCTTTCGTCTAAAAAGCCTGTGCCAGATGCAATTATTGTTTCTGTATTGCCAAGACGCTCCTGAACACGATCAACCAAGGTGCCACGCACTGAGTCGCCCAGCAGAAGACTGCCAGACAACACTGCCATCATAATTATGACAGCAATGGAAATCAGTGTGTAGAACTGACGGTAGTATCGTATGCTCTTATTGGATATTGCCATTGGCGAGACGAAGTGTTCTTTTTGCTTTTGATGCAATGTTTGAGTCGTGTGTGACCAGAATGATTGTAGTGCCAAATTCTTCATTCACTTTCTGCAAGAGAGAAGCAATGACTTCGGCATTTTCAGCATCCAGCTGTCCTGTCGGTTCGTCGGCAAGGAGCAGGGAAGGGCGGTTGATGAGTGCACGACAAATAGATACTCGTGCTTTTTCACCACCCGAAAGAGTGGACGGTGTTTGATTCTTAATGTGTTCAATGCCAAGTGTTTTGATGAGAAATTCTGCATATTCTTCTTGCTCTGCTGTCACCTTTGAAGCATTTGCAAGCAAAGGAATGAGAATGTTCTCCTTTGCAGTGTATTGAGGCAGAAGACGGAAGTCTTGAAACACAAAGCCAATGTGCTTGTTGCGAATTTCCTCTAGTTCCACACCTGGCAGAGTGACATTTGTGCCATTGATGATGTACTCACCGCTGTCGGGAGTGAGCAGTGTGCCAAGCACATTAAGCAGGGTTGTCTTGCCCGAGCCAGACACCCCTGTGATTGCGACAAAATCACCTTGTTCAATTGTGGCGCTAATGCCTTGCAGCACAGAGCGTGTGTTGCTTGCACCATCGGTGAACGACTTATGTATATTATTTAATATGTAACTCATTTTTCCCTCCTCTTATTTGAACATCAGTAGTTTGCCTCGACTGGTTTGGATGTAGAAACAATCGGATAGCACTGCAGGTGAAGCAATGATTTGTTCTCCCACTTCATAGTGCCACACTTCTTTACCATTGTCAGCAGACAAGATTGACACATACCCATCTTTCGTGCATACAAGCACTTTGTCCTTGCATACCAAAGGTGCAGATTCTCCAGCATCTCCTCTGAGCATTTTGCTCCAGCGCTCCTTGCCATTGCTGCGTTCAATGCAGCGAATGTGACGGTCGTTGGTAAGTATGTAAATAGCATTGGCACTAACTGTTGGCATACTTACTACCCCAGAGCTCTCCTCGCCCTCTTTTGCGGTGATGAGCAAGCGATGTTTTGCTATGCGTCCGTCGGCAAGCTGCAGCTCATAGAGGTTTCCATTATAGTCAGACACGAAAGCATAGTCGCCCATGACAGCAGGCGAAGCAGGCACATACGCTTTCAGTTGCATTGAGTCTGTTTGCTCTCCTGTGATTGTGTTTACCATTCGTAGCCATCCATCACAACCTCCAAACAACATGTAATTTCCCCACACCGATGCTGCGCCATTGATATAGTAGCCAGTTTCGAATTGGCTGACTTTCTTTCCGCTTGATGTGCTGAAAGTGTACATGCTATTGTCATAGCTGCCAATCAGCAACAATTCGTCGGCTTCGTGCTGAATGATGTTGGGCGAAGCAGAAATCTGTCCCAATGTCTCATACTCCCACAGTATTTTTTTTGTGGACAATGACAATGCAGTGATTTTGCCATCTATTTTGCCGATATACATGACCGAATCGCGAATGATGAAAGAGGCTTCGACCGTGGTATTCAAGTTGTGAGAGAAAAACTGCTTACCTTGCTCGTCAATGCCTCGCACCACTCCTTTGCGGTCGCAAGTGTACGCCTTGTCCCCGTAGATGATTGGGGACGAAACAGTGCGCACATCATTGCTGAATGTCCAATGTAATTTTGGGTTGTCAGGCAATGCACGATCCACATATCCGCTCAGCGATGGCGAACCTCTGAAGATAATCCAGTCATTGTCGGCAAAATCCGATTCGAAGTCAGACACGGCAACGCAGCTTGCTAACAGAAAGCCCCCCAACGCTCTAAAGGGGCGTGCCATTCGGAATATTTGGGTGATAATGAATAATATGTATGTCTTAGTTAAATATCGCATAATAACCTTTTGAAGTTCGTCACACTGCATAGCGTCCCCCTTTGGAGGTTATGGAGCTAAAAATAACGCTCCTGTTGGACAGAGAGTGGCAAGCTGTTCCTTAATGTGGTTTTTGCTTTCTTCAGGGATGACCACTTGCATGACAAATCCCCTGTTGTGGAATGTGAATCCATCCTCTGAGTTGTACACACACAGACCGCAGCGAATACACTTTGCTGGTTCATAGCAAAGCTTTCCCACCACACGAATCTGCTCCTTCACAGGGAGAGAAGAAGACACGCCATAGCGAGGAGCTTTGATACCTGCTTGTGCAGAATACTCACGCAGCTTACACTTATCACGACCTTCGCAAGCGCAATGCAGGCAGTGGGATGCGTCATTATAGACTTCCTTTAGCCACTCTTTTTCCTCATTAGTATAGCGACCAAGCTTAGAGCTAAAGACAGACCCACCCCTGCCCTCTCTGTGAGGGAGGGAGTTGCCATTCGGCGTGTTTTCAAATAGGACAGGATGATTCTCCGCCATCTCTATCATTATCTCTCTAATGCTAACACTCTTGTCCACAGTCCCCCTACGGCAAGCCTTTTCGCATGGTGCTTTGCAGTTGTAGCATGGGAAAGACTCTCGTAAGTCCTTGTTTGTATTAGGGGTGTCTTTCTCCGCATGGCTACTCCCTCCCTCACAGGGAGGGCAGGGGTGGGTCTTATCATAATATAGAAGTATCTGCGCAGGATCAAGTTTGTTTGGACAAACAATAGTGCAAGGTGCTTCACAGTCAGCACGATGATCGCTTAGAAGGAGTTCGAGCGACATCTGACGAAGCGACAACACTTCTTCTGTGTCTGTCTCAATCTTCATACCCTCAGTAGGGAATGTTGAGCAAGAAGGAATCATCTGGCCATTGGCAATGTTCTTTACCATACACACCATGCACGAAGCCTGATGCTTTGCCTCTTTTGCATAGCAGAGCGAAGGTATGTTGTAGCCATTGCGGTTCAATTCCTCAATGAGCGGTTCGTTGCCAGAAACCTCTAATTCTTTATTATTTATGTAGATTTTCATACTTAATTGCTTTATAATCGCACTCGTCCATGCAAAGTCCACAGAGGGTGCATTTTGTTACATCGATCTCATGCTTCTCATAAGGAGTGAAGGCAATAGCTTCTGAAGGGCAGCAACGGGCGCATTTTGTGCATCCGAGACAATCGTCAGTGACTACGAGTTTCACCATTCCTTTGCAAGAACCTGTGCGGCAGATGCCTTGTACATGCTCCTCGTATTCGTTACGGAAATATCTGAGAGTGGAAAGCACTGGATTTGGAGCAGTCTTGCCTAATCCGCACAGTGCAGATTTCTTCACGCTGTTTGCCAGCTCCTCAAGACGGTCAATGTCTGCCATTGTAGCCTTGCCTGTGCTGAGTTTGTCAAGAATATCAAGCATTCGGCGAATACCTATGCGGCAGAATGTGCATTTGCCACAACTCTCTTCACATGTGAAGTTGAGGAAGTAACGGGCAACATCCACCATGCAACTGCTCTCGCTGAGTACAACCAAGCCACCAGATCCCATGATAGCTCCCATTTGATTGAGAGCATCAAAATCCACTTTAGCATCACAGAGTTCTGCGGGAATACAACCACCAGAAGGACCACCAGTCTGCACAGCCTTGAGCTTCTCTCCGCCTTCAACGCCACCGCCAATTTCTTCAACAATCTGGCGAAGAGTAGTGCCCATTGGCACTTCAATCAATCCACCGTGATTTACCTTTCCTGCGAGGGCGAACACCTTAGTACCTTTACTTCCTTCAGTGCCGACTTTGGCATATTCTTCTGCACCATGATTTATGATGTAAGATATTTGGCTCAAGCTCTCCACATTATTTATAAGTGTAGGCTTTCCAAATAAACCTGCTTGGGCAGGATAAGGTGGACGAAGATGTGGAAAACCACGCTTTCCTTCAATAGAACCGATGAGTGCAGTTTCTTCACCACACACAAATGCGCCAGCACCTTCAAACACGCGAATGTCCATATTGAAGCCTGTGTTAAGAATGTTCTCGCCAAGCATTCCCTTTTCTCTGCACATATCCAAGGCCTTGCGTATTCGTATAACAGCTTGCGGATACTCAGCACGAATATAAAATATGCCCTCATCTGCGCCAACAGCATACGCTGCAATGATAAGTCCTTCAATCACTCTCAAAGGATAGGATTCAAGGAGAATGCGATCCATGAATGCGCCAGGGTCGCCCTCGTCACCATTGCAAATAACATATTTCTTATCTGACTCATTGCCAGCCACCATCTGCCATTTTCTACCAGTAGGGAAACCGCCACCACCGCGACCACGAAGACCGCTCTTCAGCACTTCATCTATCACTTCTTCGCGCTTCATGCTTGTCAAAGCTTTCTTAAGTGCCTCAAATCCACCCAGTTTTATATATTCATCGATGTCCAGAGGATTCATCTTGCCATATCCTTCTGTAGAGATGCGATGCTGGCCATTAAGAAAAGTGTTTATATGCTGAGTGCGTTCTTGTTCAGGCTTCCAGAGAATGTTGTCCCAAGTGGTGTCAGTATGGAATGTATCAATATGATTCAGAATCACATTGCGGAGTCGGCGAAGCTTGCTTGCAGGCTTGAAGTGGTGAAGCAAAACCTCTTTCACTTCTTCTGACTTGATGTTTGGGTAGCGTACAATTTCCCCGTTAGGCATTGCAACATCAATCAAAGGCACTTGGTTGCAAGCACCTACGCACGAAATTGGCTTCAGCTTCACATTGATGCCGAGTTCGTCGCATGCTTTAACCACAGCATCGCGCACTTCAGCAGTGCCGCTTGCCTGGCAGCAATTTTCCATTCCAATGCGAACTTCACCTTGAGGTTCTCTTTTTTGGCTTTCGTTCTCTTTGCCATTCTGACTCTGCAGTTCTTCAAACTCTGCAAGAACATCTCTTACTCTGCCAGCTTGAACATGTCCGAAGATTTTGTTGTCTATCTGCACAACAGGAGCCAATGCACAGCATCCCAAGCAAGCAACTTTCTCAATTGAGTATTGCTGATCATTTGTTGTGATAGAATCGTCGGGAATATTTAGCTCGCGCTTGAATGCGTCATAAACAATGCTTGCTCCTTTCACATGGCAAGCGGTGCCAATACATACTTTGATAGTATGCTTTCCGTATGGCACCATGCGGAATTGCGAATAGAACGACGAAACGCTGATGACCTGCGCTCTGTCTATTTCTGTCCGCTCGTATATGTGATTAAGAGCATCGGATGGCAGATAGCTGAACTCCTCTTGCAGAGCTTGTAACAGAGGAATAATCTTGTCGCGGGTGCCGCCGATGCGGTCAATGATAGCGTCTGTGCGGCGCACCATTGATTCCAAAACTAATTCTGGAGAGTTTAATTTACAATCTTCACACGCCATAAACTACATTTTCTTTACACAATACAAACTCTTGTCGCTTCTCACAATCATCATGCCATCAGTGAAGGCAGGAGTTGCGAATGTCTTTTCTCCTGTCTGGAATGAATTTACAATGCCAAAATCGTTTCCTGATGAGAAAATGTATGCTTTGCCGTCGTTGCTAAACAACCAAACTTTGCCGTCAGCAATGACAGGAGAAGAGTAGAATGGGGAGCTGACATCATGTTCTTTCACAACAGCACCAGTTTCTGTGTTGTAAGCACAAACAACACCGTAGCTTGTGGCAACATACAAAAGATTCTTGCTTGCAGCTGGGCTTGAGCATTCTGGGAGATAGTCAGATGCCTCCCACTTCACCTCACCTGTTGCTCCGTCGATGGCAACGCACTTCGAATACTCGCTTGCAGCATAAATAGTGCCTCCATTTGCAGTAGGGCTTGCACCAACCTCACCTGTCAAGCAATCAACTCGCCACAACTCTGTGCCATTTGCAGGATTGTAAGCAGTCACTGCAGGGTTAGTAGTGACGATCAATGCAGACTTGCCCCCTACATTAGCGATGATTGGGGAACTCCACGAAATCTTATCCTTTGTGCTCTTGCTCCACATCTGATTGCCGTTCGTCACATTGAGAGCCATTATCTGGCTTTTCCCGTTGTTGATGTATTGAACATATAGGGCATTTCCGTTTATGAGCAATGACGAACCATAGCCATAGTGGTTATCAGGCACGCCAAGATTCTTTGCCCAAAGTCGCTTGCCTTCCATGTCCGTGCAGAGAATATCTCCAGTAGCAAATATTGCACAAACTTGTTTGCCGTTTGTAGCCACAGTGCTGGCAGCAAGACCAGTATCGGGTGTAACCTTTGGCATTGCTGATGGAGAGCCAGGAATCTTGTCAGCCTTGACACTCCAATTCAGTTTTCCTGTGTGAACATCATAGCAGAAGAGCTCTCGTGCTTGAGCATCGGCAGCTGTGAGGAAGATATTTCTACCATTGATGACAGGAGAGTTGTAGCCTTGACGAGGCACAGAAACCTTCCATGCAATGTTCTTGCCGCTTGCTAGATCCCAAGATGTTGGAATGCCGCGTACCGCAGAGGTGGCAGATGAATTGTTGCCACGGAAAGCATTATATGTGAGTTTTGGAATAGGAAGTGAGTCTGCAGCCTCTTCTGTTGATGCAATAGAGTCTGTTTCAGCCTCTGCCAAAAGCGCAGTGTCAGGAACGAGTGCATCTTCCTGAATGGAATCATTGTTTGCAATCAAGCCTCCTTCTTCAACAAGTTCTTCCACTTTGTTTTTGAGGGCAGGAGTTGAAAGCAAGCCAAAGCCTAATGCTACCGCAACAAGCCCTATGCCACCCCAAGTGATGTAATTGCGAGAAGAACTCTTCCCGAGCCATTCGTCAACTATGTCAAGATCTTTTGAAGGCAGATTCTTGCTCGTTTTGTAGTACATGCGCAGGCAAACAATCACAACAAGTGCCATTGATCCAAGAATATACATACCCCATTTCAAGTGGCTTTCTTGGATGAAATAAGCCTTGCGAGTGAGCAGATCCAGTTGACGAATCTGCTCCTGCAACTGCGCATTATCACTGTTGCTCTCGTTCAGCTCCTTCAGAGTTTCAAGTACCTCGTTCTCAAGAGGAGAAGCTGCAGATACTTGGAAATAGTTTACTATCAGCATTGCCGATAGTGCCAGCATAAAAATGCCGGTTATCATAGTAATGTTTCTGTATATCTTGTTGTTCATATAAAGCCCCCCATCCCCCGAAGGGGGAGTGCCATTCGGATGGGGGAGATGGCAATTATGATTACTAATTTTTTAACTCTTATATTACAAATTTGTTGTTTACGAATCATTCTATGAGTTCCTCCTTTGGGGGGTAGGGGGCTCTTTTTTCTGTTTTCTCCGTATGGATGCCCCCGTTCTTTGCGAGCTTATCGTCTTTAGACGCTTTCCTAAGAAAGAACGCGCTACGCGATGAGTGGGTTAGGGGGCTCATATTCTGTGGGCAGTAATCAAAACACTTACCGCAAGCAACACACGCAGAATAGTCAATCTCGTATGTTTTTCTTGTTCGCTTTACGGACAGATTGATGAGTTTTATTCCAATAACAAATCCAATCAAGGCTCCTACAATATAAGAGTAGATGCTGAATTGCTTTTGAATATCATCAACTTTTGCTGCAAGTTCGTCCACAGAATTGCCTAGCTCATGAAAAGCAACGACTTCCATTGGCATTTCCATGTCAGGATTCTCCTCTTGAGCCTGAATCATGTCATAAAGATGCACATCTTTGTTTGCGCGACTGAGGTTTTCGCTGTTCAATCCAACCAAAAATGAGCAAGCAGCTGTGATAATTGGCAGTATGAGGAAATACATAATCAAGCGCTTAACGCCAGCACTGCGCTCCTCCTTCTGCTTGTTTGCGTATGGCGGACGAAGAGCATCCACAGGACAAGAATTGTGGCAGAGAGTGCAATTGATGCATCCCTTGCGGGTTACTTCCATCTTCTTAATAGCGAACTTTCCAAAGATGCTTAGCAAAGCGCCGTATGGACAGAGGAACTGGCAGAAAGGTCGCGCAACAACCATTGACAGCAACAGAAGCGTGATACCAAAAACAATCATGCCTATGTCACCGCCAAAACGGAAAATGCCGATGAAAGGATCAAATCTGCAAATGATGAATTGACTGCGAGTAGCTGCATACAGAATTGCAAATCCAAGATAAATCCAAGGAATTACGCTTAATGCTTGACTCACTGCTCGCGAAATGCGGAAGTTCTTGATATTTACAATCTCTTGCAAAGCTCCTAATGGGCATACGCCAGCACAGAACACTCTGCCAAAAATGAGAGTGAAAACAATAGGCAGAATGAACAGCAGTAGCACGAACCAAGGAAGGTTGTAGGTTGGATCAGTAAAGGCAAGCACCACATTTTGCAAAGAGCCAACACTGCACACGCATCCATTTCTGAAGAAACCAAAGTAAAGCACCGAGATTATGCTTACACAGAAAATAGCTTTGCGGCTCTCTTTCTTATGAATGGCCCACGCCACAATGCCCATCATGACAGTGAGCAAGACAATGTCAAGAATATTCCAAAAGTTTTCCCAAGGCACAGGGTGCTCAATGTCTGGGTATTGGTAGCCAGAATCGAAATCAGGTTTTGGGAAGCGCGCAACACAAAAAGCCTCAAGTGAGCTCATTGCTGCCATAGCGGAAAAAAGAACTCTTTTCGTCATCGTCATCGTCATCGTTTTTATACGCTCTCTTTTAGTTTATATGCATTCTTCTTCGACACTCGTTTGATGGCATCCGAAACACAAACCTTTGAAATCTGGCATTCATTGCAATTAAGGCATAAATCTTGCTGAATTTGCAGATACAAAGAACCATTGCCAAATGAGCCGCATCCTTTCACACACTTGCCGCATCCGTTGCATAGTTTCTCGTCAATGGTGTATTCAAAATAAGGTTCTTCCACAAACTTGCGAGCGATGGCGCCAGTAGGGCACATCATATTCTCTGCCGCTGTGTTCAAGTCCTTTACGCTTGAACGGTAATAACCACCGCACAAATCGCAATACCCGCACACCTTGTTTGCGTGGAAGCATTTCACAGCCGACACAGGCAAGACGCAATCCGTCTCGCATCTGCCACATTGAGTACACAGCTCATGGTCAATCTGCCAGAACAAGTCGGCATCTTTCCCTTTTATCTTAGCCGCCAAAAGACCTCCAGCACCTAATATCGTGCCTCCTGCAATTATAGTGCCGCATTTCTTCAAAAACTCGCGGCGGTCGATAGGGCTTATGTTCTTATTCTTATTCATGCGTTGTCTTTTTTAGTTTAGGAAGTAAGAGTCATACTTATACAATCACTTTCATTGGACAATCCAAGTCACAGCTTCCACACAGTGTGTGTGCAGATTGTTTGCTATCGTATTGGAAAACCTTGACATTTTTATTTCCAGCTACAATGAGTTTGTCTTCATGCACTCGTACATCGTATGCAGCGTGTCCGCCTCCAAGCATCTTGTCATTGAGCAGCACGCTGCGGAAAGTCCCGTCGGTGCCGTAGCAGCAGATTCGAGGAATACCCTTTTCGCTGGTGAGAATCTCTCCAGCATTGGTTGAAGCAAGCTGCACAGGATTGCAGCATCCACTGAATGCGCCTGCTTCTGTTCCCGCTTTTCCAAAGCTCTTGATGAAGTCACCATCAGCAGTGTACGCTTCAACCAAATGGCGACCAGGATTGCTGCAGTACACAGTGTCGCCAATGTGAGTGATGCCGAACGAATAGCTCGGCACGATGAAGCCATCAGGGCTCTTGACGAATCGAGCCAGAGAGCCATCGAGGTTGTATTTGCAGATATTCTTGTTAGTGGCATCAGTGGCAAACACTCCTCCTGCAAACACAGTGAAGGAGCAGTAGTCAGAGTCATCGCTGCATGCTTGCCATTCTTTCAACATGTCGCCCCGCATATCATACACCTCAATTCGCGAGGCAAACAACAGGTAAATATTCCCCTCGTATATAGCCAAGTCTCGCACATCGCTTGGTATGGGGAAAATATTCTCAATCTGCCCTGCCATGCTATAAATGTAAATATTGTTGGGAGCAGCCAGCACAATTTTGTCATCACAAATCTCGAAAGCGTTTATTTCTTCTGGAGCAGTAAAGCCGAAAGTGAGTCTATAGGGAGACGCAAAACCTTCGTTGGTGGTATCTCTTTGTTTGCCTCCCTTCTTCTTGCTTCCATAGAACAATTCGCTGGGATTGGTGAACATCCTCCACAGATAGTTGCCCGTCACTCCCAAGAACAAAGCACCGAGAGCTGCAGAACCACCAATTTTGAGGAATTGTCGGCGATCTATATTTTTCATCTGTTTATGAGTGTTTTTTAGTTCCTGAATCCTTATTTGTCACTCACCCTCCCTCACGGGGAGGGAAAGGGTGGGTCTTCAGAGAAGGGGCTATTTTAGTCTTGTATTTTCAAGCAAGTCACATTTTTCGAATCCCTCACGATGAGATAGCCATCAGCATACGCCATTGGCCCCCAAGCATCAATGCCCTCCTCCATTATCTGCTGTTTCTTGAGAAGCTTCATGGCTTTACCCTCAATTTGATAAACATACAGTTCTCCATCTTCCTTGAATACAAACAGCTTGCCATCAATCACCATGTAAGGCCCTAAGCCGAAACGCTCATCTGCGTCAGAATGCCATATAGCAGTATGGAGATTGCCAGGAGCAAAACAAGCAAGGCGTTCGCGCAGGCTGCCTCCGTCTTTAGGTATGACAGTGATGATCATCCCGTTGTAAAGAATAGGAGTTTGCTGTTCGCAACTCAGCCCCTTGTCAGCCTTATACTGCTCCTTAATTTCTGCTTTCCAGCCACTGCCCGTCTTGTCAACTTGCAGCAAGGCGCCTCCTGCTCCATAGCCAGCCACAAGAAATGCTTGGTTGCTGCTAAGCTGGAGTGGGGAAGGGGCAACAACCGATGGTTGCCATTTGTTGACAGACCACAGCAGCTGTCCTTCGTCGTCGCCCTCTGCCGACACGCCACACACACCGCCAACGCCAGCATACACATAAGTGAGTTTACCGCCGAGTGTCATTGGCATCACCGAAGAGTGACTCATCTTGTATTGCACGCTGTTAGGTGTCTGCCATTTCACTTCCCCCGACGCACAATCAATGCCAGCCATGAGCGTCTCTGTGCCAGCAGGAGCAAGAACCAATACGCCATTAGCAGAAATGTAGGGGCATTGTCCAGTGTACCAGAACGGTATCTCTGATCCAAAAGTTTTTTTCATGTCGAGAGTCCAATGCAAATCGCCACTCACAGCGTCGCAGCACATCACATGCCCCTCTGGGCCAATAGTGACAACCCTTCCGTCGTGAATGGCAGGAATGGTGCGAGAGAAGCCATGATTGCGTTTCATGGCGACCCTGTACCATCGTCTCCACAGTTCCTTGCCCGTTAGCAGATTGAAGCAGCGCAAGGCATCAGAGCTGAGTTGCTCATTATAGTCAAGCACATACACGCGCCCGTTCCAAATCACTGGGGCAGCATGCCCCTCGCCCGTTTCAATGTTCCACACAGCCTTAAAATCTCCGCCTGTGAGTTTCAATGCCTCTGTGCATATATTGTCACGATTGTTTCCTCTGAAATTTGTCCACTGACCAGTAGCACCAGCAGGCTCCTCCTCCTCATATTTCATGAAGTACTCACCTATCACAACCTCGTCAGCCTTTCGTGCCGATCCCTCTGGACGCCCATCTGCTCCTGGTTCATGTGCAGTAAATTCGCTGCTTGGGTCATATAGATGCCAGGCAACAAGAACTGCAAGCCATAATACGGCAGTGCCGATCGTTATCCATTTTGTCTTATTCATTATCTTTAATTATATTTTTCAGAGCTACAATCAAATAGCACATGTTATACAATTCTTCCGAATACCATAGTCTTGCAAAGTACAATCCTATTGGCTCACGCTCATAAAGCGTTCCATTCTGATATCTATGATACAGATATTCCACACCTTTCTCGACCGCAGCCTTTGCCTCACTCTCCTCATAACTGCTCAAAGCGGCAATCGCTTTAGCAGTAAGAGTTACCTTCGACTTCACATTCCTTTGTCCTCCCCAGCCACCATCTTCATTCTGGCAATCAACCAAATAACTCACGCCTTTCTTTGCCAACTCATGCGCCCTCGCATCATTCAAGCGATTCAAGTAATCCATCAAAGTCGCTGTTCCATACACATGCGACTTCTCGTCTTCCGCATCCTGATCGCCAAACCACAAAGGTGTCCACTTCATCTCATCGCCACTCTCACCCTTACCACCGTTCCGCTTTCTTTTCAAAGCAGCAACCTCACTATTCTTCTCCAGCCACCTCATCATCCTCTCAAAGCTCTTCCTGCACTTAGCTTTCATGTTGTCAGGCACTTCATTCATCCACAATCCCACTGCCAGCACAGCATGTGCAGTAATGTCTGGACTGCTTCTGTCAAAAGGTAGTTTGCCCCATCCTTTACAGAATGTCGGCATTCCACCATCATTATTTTGCAGCTTCATCAACCACTCCAAACCATTGCCCACTTCCTCCGAATATGTTCCATGAGTCAGCTTATGCAACGCCACTAAAGCTCCCGAAGTATCATCACCATCAGGAACAGAACCAGTCAGATTGGTCCATCCCCATCCTCCTGCAGGTGCTCCTGTAAACACATGCACTTTCTTCGTCGCATTTATCTTTATTATATTGGCTAAACCAATTCTATCTTCCAAATCATCACCTAACGCATTTCCAGCTAACGATGTCACCCATCCTGCAAGATCCGTATCTATTGGCCAAGCTCCATCATCCCTCTGAGTGTCAAGCAGAAAAGATTCTGCTCGCTTCGTCACAGGATGGTCTTTGTATCCTGCAGCACTCAAGCACATGCT
>JAGHVC010000182.1 GCA_018064505.1 Candidatus Minthosoma caballi
CTGAACTTTTTCTTCAAAAATTTTTATCATTTCTATTTTTTCAGCCAAAAAATGCTATTTATGGCACTATCAAATTGGAAAAAAATGTACCTTTGTAGCGATTTAACGATTAGCTTATTTATAGAAAAACTTATTAACATGGATTTTAGATTATTCAGAAATGCCTTGCTGGCTATTTCTGTGGCAGTTTTGCCAACAAAGAGCTTAGTGGCTCAGCAAGCCCTATTTTCCGCGCCTCCAGGCAAGGAGATTTACATTCCAAAAGACTTGAGAGAGAATGATTTCAGCAATGCTGAGTCGCAGTGGAGCTACTCCCGAATGGCTTACACTGATGACATTGTGGTGTTTTGGGAAAAGCCTTTTGGCGAAGATCTGAGCAAGGCTCCCAATCTTGAAGGACAGAACATGAAGGTGGACATGGACAACCTCCTCAATCGTCTGCAATCATTCTACGACTACTTCAAAAACGACCTCAGATTTATCCACTCAGGCTCAAAGGCGGAGAAATACCGTATGATGGTCATGCTCAATTATTCACTTGAGGGAACCGCCTACGGAGGTGATTACGACAACACCATTGGCGCTCTCTGGATTGCGCCTAACCGTGTGCAAGACAAAAAGTTGAATTGTATCGCTCATGAACTTGGCCATTCGTTCCAAAGCCAGATTGGATGTGACGGCACAGGAGAGTCATGGGGCGGTGGAGGCATCTTCGAAATGGCAAGTCAATGGATGCTGTGGCAAGTCAATCCAGAGTGGCCTACTGACGAGAACTACCATTGGAAAGCATTCATAGAGCATGCCAATCTGAGATTCCTTGACATCGAGAACATTTACCACTCCCCTTACCTGCTGGAATACTGGAGCACAAAGCACGGAGTGACAGTAATAGGCGACCTCTTCAGAGCAGGAAAAAGAGGAGAAGATCCTGCTGCAACATACATGAGAATGTTTGACATCAGCAACGAAGATTTTGCAAAAGAAGCTGTGGATTGCTACTCGCGACTCATCACTTTCGACTTTCCAAGCAAGCATGAGGCAAATAAGAAGTATGCCAACGAATTTATCAACGATAAAGAGCTTCAGACTTTCGGGGCTAATGTAGTGAAGCTTGACACAAAGGGCAAGAGGAAAATTGCTGTCAAGTTTGAAGGAGCAGATGCAAACGATGGATATGCCTATCGACTTGTATCCACAAACGGAAATGCAGAAGCTACTTACGGTGAAATCTGCACCAAACAGAAAGGCTCGCTAAAGATGACATTGCCCAATGATGCTGTGAATGCATACCTCGTTGTGACAGGTTATCCTAAAGGTGAATACAAGCCCTACACTTTCAATCCATACGAAGGAGAATCAAAACCAGAGCAACAACATATTTATAAATATTCCATCAAATGAAAAACATAATTATTCTACTTTCTTTTGTCGCGTTTACTCTATCTGCAAAGGCACAAATTGCCACAAGCGTCACTTCTCCTAACGGAAAACTAAAGATTGAAGTAAATGCTGACAAACAATTGAAATACAGTGTTATTGATAATGGAAACACACTAATCAAAGAGAGTGTTGCCGATCTTGTCATGACAGGAAAGAAGGATGGTAAATTCACCGCTGCCTCAAAGCAAAAACTGGTGAAGGAAACGACAGATGCCCCACTCTACAAGATGGCATCTGTGAGTGATGAATACAACCAAATAGTATTGAAAAACAGCAACGGAATGAGTGTGGAGCTTCGTGCTTACAACTCGGGAGTGGCATACAGATGGATTACCTCCAATAAGGGTGAATGGACAATAGACAACGAGGTGGCTGATTTCAATTTTGCTGACGACTATCCTGCTTACATGGCCTACTCTACCAATGAGAAGAATCCGAAAGCTATGGCTTTTCAAGCCACATATGAGATTGCCCCACTCTCTCAAAGCAAAGACTTAGAAGCGTTTCTTCCTATCACTGTTGACTGTGGCTCAGCTAAGGTCACAATACTTGAAAGCGATGTGGAAGCGTACCCTGGCATCTTCGTGAAGGGCAAAGGACAAAGCGCAAAGAGCGAGTTTGCCAAGTACCCTAAGGCTTTTGATTTCTATCCTTGGAGAGTGCAGAAGTATGTCACTGAGAACGAGCCGTATATAGCCAAAGGAAAAGGCGCAAGGAATTTCCCTTGGAGAGTGATGGTCGTGACTCACGACGACACCGAAATGCCAACAAACACTCTGGTTTACTCGCTTGCTTCGCCTAACAGAATCGGCAAAGACCTATCGTGGATAAAGCCTGGCAAAGTGGCTTGGGACTGGTGGAACGACTGGGGAGTGAGCGAGGTAAGTTTCAAGGCAGGAATCAATCAAGACACATACAAATACTACATAGATTTCGCTGCTAAGAATGGCCTTGAATACATCATTCTTGACGAAGGATGGTATGACCCAAAGAGTGGCGATATGCTCACAGTGATTAATGACATCAATCTGCCTGCTCTGGTTGAATACGGAAAGAGAAAGAATGTAGGAATCATCCTCTGGACAGTATTCAATGTGCTAGACTCTCAGCTTGACGAGGCATGCGAAAAATATGCAGCAATGGGCATTAAGGGATTCAAGGTGGACTTCCTCGACCGCTTCGACCAAGAAGGCGTAGAGATGATTTACCGCATTGCTGACAGATGTGCAAAGAGCAAGCTAATGCTCGACTATCACGGTATTTTCCCACCAGCAGGAATCAACCGCACTTATCCAAATGTCATCAATTTCGAGAGTGTTTTTGGCATGGAAGAGGTGAAATGGACACAGCGTTTCAAAGGCACGAAGAATGGCAAGCAGGTGGATGAGCCTGAGCAAGACATGCCAAAGTATGATGTCACATTCCCATACATTCGCATGATGGCGGGGTATGTTGACTTCACTCCAGGAGGCATGAGAAATGCTACTGCTGCAGACTTCCAGCCAGTGTATAACAACCCAATGACAATGGGCACTCGATGCCATCAGCTTGCTCACTACATTGTGCATGATTCACCACTCACAATGCTTGCTGACAATCCTACAATCTACATGAAAGAGAAGGAATGTACAGATTTTATTTGCTCTTTGCCAACTGTATATGACGAAATGAGGTGCATCAAGGGCAAGATGGGCGAATACATTGTCATTGCACGCCGACAAGGCAACGACTGGTATGTTGCTGGCGAGACAAGCTGGGATGCTCGAGACATTGAGCTAAGCAGCGACTTCCTTCCTGTTGGAACATACGAGATTACAGCATTCATGGATGGCGTAAATGCCGAAAAGAATGCCTCTGACTATCAAACCTTTAGCATGACTGCCTACTTAGGCCATGATCCTCGAGAACGCATCACTGTGCATCTTGCTAGTGGTGGCGGCTTTGCAGCAAAGCTTATCAAGCAGTAAAGAGAAAAGCGTCGATACAATAATCGGCGCTTTTTTTCGTTATTGTATAATATGAGAAAGATATTATACACTACCATATTGTTTTTTTGCTTTGCCATCGGTGTGAATGCCCAGAGCGTGCTGATAAAAGGCAAGGTGATTGATGACCAGAAATCTCCCCTTGAATTGGCACAAGTGAAGGTGGAAGGCACTGCACTAGGCACAGTTTGCAACCTAAAGGGCGAATACCGACTCACTTGTGAGAGCAGCGACTCTGTAGTGGTGGTGTTCTCTATGATTGGATACCAAACAAGAAAACGAGTGCTCAAGAATCCTACCGATTCGGTGACTTTGAATGTGATGCTGCCTAATCTTGGCATTGAGCTCGGCGAGGTGCAAGTGAGTGAAATCAGAAGGCAAACAAGCACCATGACCGATGTGAACATGAGTGACATGAAGCACATGGGAAATGCAAGCGGAGGAGGAGTGGAGCGACTCATTACGAGCCAAGCTGGCGTGAGCACACACAATGAACTGAGTTCACAATACAATGTCCGAGGAGGTTCATTCGACGAAAACTCTGTGTATATAAACGGCATAGAGGTGTACCGTCCTCTCCTTATCCGCAGCGGACAGCAAGAGGGACTGAGCATCATCAACCCTGACATGGTGGAAAGCATCGGTTTCTCTGCTGGAGGATTCGAAGCTAAATATGGAGAAAAGATGTCAAGCGTGCTGGATATCAAATACAAGAAAGTGAAAGGATTTGAGGGAAGTGTCTCGGCAAGCATGCTTGGTGCAAGTGCTTACCTAGGTTTTGGAAACGAGAAATTCTCTATGACACATTCACTTCGCTACAAAACCATGAAGAACTTGCTTGGCACTCTTGACACAAAGGGTGAATATGACCCGAAAGACTTTGACTATCAGACCTATTGGAGCTGGAGCCCAAACAAGAGGTGGACTATCGATTTGATGGGTGTGATTAGCACAAACGACTATAGTTTCAAGCCAAGCGACCGTACAACTAAATTTGGAACTGCGGAAGATGTGAAGGAGTTCAAGGTGTATTTTGATGGCAGCGAGGAAGATAAGTTTCACACTTATTTCGGAGCTTTTTCTGCCACACACAATTTCAACGCTAACAACTCACTCACCTTCAACCTCTCTGCTTTCAAAACAACAGAAAGAGAGACTTACGACTTAAACGGAGAGTATTGGCTCAATAATGACACTGAGGAAAGTCTTGGCATTGGAACATATCATGAGCATGCACGAAACAGGCTGAACGCCAGTGTGGTAAGTATGGGAATTGCCGGGCAAAGCAGATTCACATCTCACAACATTCGCTATGGAGCATTGATGAAAATGGAGAAAGTGGATGAGCGCATGAGAGAATGGGAAATGCGAGACTCTGCAGGGTATTCTCTTCCCCACTCTAACGAGCGACTCGACTTGATATACAACATGGCATCTGTGAACGATGAAAAATCAAAGCATTTCGAGTTCTATCTGCAAGATACTTGGAGAAAGGAGTTCACTGAGGGTGAGCTCGTGTTGAATTATGGTGCTCGTCTCACTCACTGGGACTGGAACAAAGAAACGCTCTTCTCGCCTCGAGCTACAGTGGCTTTCACTCCCGCAATCAATGACAACATCACTTACCGATTCTCTACCGGCTTGTATTACCAAACACCGTTCTACAAAGAAATGCGCGACACCGTTACTGTGAACGGCAATACTGTTGCTATGCTGAACAAGAAAATCAAATCTCAGCGTTCAATTCATTTCTTACTCGGAATGGAGTATAAGTTCAGAGTGAACCAGCGGCCATTCAAATTCACTGCAGAAGCATACTACAAAGCACTCAGCAACCTTGTGCCATACAATGTTGATAATGTTCGAGTTGTTTACTATGGAGGTAACATTGCAAAAGGATATGCTGCAGGGTTAGATATGAAGCTGTATGGTGAATTTGTGCCAGGAACTGACTCATGGGTGAGCTTTGGACTTATGAAGACAGAGGAAAAGATAAACGGCAGTGGCTATGTACCTCGCCCTACCGACCAACGACTCAATCTCGGCGTATTCTTCAGCGATTATTTCCCTAACACAGACAAATGGAAGGTTACTGTTCAAGGTCATTACGCAGGAGGTTTGCCATTCGGTCCTCCTCACTCAGGGCGCGAGAAACAAGTATTCAGAATGTCATCATATCGCCGTGTTGACCTCGGTCTCAGCTACCGATTGCTTAAGAATGAAGACCGCCACATCATGAACGGAGCAGGCATGGCTTTCCGCAACATATGGCTTGGCGTAGATGCATTCAATATCCTCGGTATCAGCAATGTGAATTCTTATTATTGGGTAACCGACATTACAAACAACCAGTATGCAGTGCCAAATTACCTCACAGGAAGGCAAATTAATGCTCGTTTGTTACTTGAATTCTAATATAAAAGTATATCTTTGCAGCGATTTCAAATTTTTCGTTTTAATTTTAATTAAAAATGGCAGGATATTTAGTAGAAGACCAAAGAAAGGTTACGACACATAGACTGATACAAATGAAGGCAGAAGGCAAGAAGATTGCCATGCTGACATCATACGACTACACAACAGCCTCTATCACAGACGGCGCAGGAGTGGATGTAATTCTTGTTGGTGACTCCGCAAGTAATGTGATGGCAGGAAACTGGACAACACTCCCTATTACTCTCGACCAAATGATTTACCATGCTAAATCTGTTGTCCGTGGAGTGAAACGCGCACTTGTCGTTTGCGACATGCCTTTCGGCACATACCAGGTGAACGAAACTGAGGCTGTCAGCAATGCTATCCGCATCATGAAGGAAACTCATTGCGACGCTTTGAAGCTTGAAGGCGGAGTGGAAATTCTTCCTGCTGTGAAGAAAATTCTTGATGCTGGAATCCCTATCTGCGGTCACCTCGGCCTAACTCCACAGGCAATTAACAAGTTTGGCACATACACTGTTCGCGCCAAAGAAGAAGCAGAAGCACAGAAGCTCATAAGTGATGCACATGCACTCGAAGATGCAGGATGTTTTGCAATTGTGCTTGAGAAAATCCCTGCTAAACTTGCTGCTAGAGTAGCAAGTGAGCTCACTATTCCTATCATTGGCATTGGTGCTGGCTGTGGCTGTGACGGACAGGTACTTGTTATTGCCGACATGCTTGGCATGACTAAGGGATTCTCTCCTAAGTTCTTGCGCAGATATGCCGATCTTCACACTATCATGACTGATGCAATTGGCCACTATGTGGAAGATGTGAAGAACTGTGACTTCCCTAATGAGAACGAACAGTATTAAGTTTTTGGCTTTTTTCGACAATAATTGTTGCTGATAACCACTTTTTTCATTATCTTTGCAACGATTATGCGACTCATTTATTGATTATTACATTGTCGCACGAAAGAAATTACACAAACTATCAACGAAACTATTTGTTTAACAACATAAAAAACAATTCACAATTATGACAATTAATGAATACAACTTTGCCGGCAAAAAGGCAATTGTACGCGTAGACTTCAATGTGCCTATCCAGGATGGCAAGATCACAGACATGACTCGTATCAATGGTGCTCTCCCAACTCTCAAGCTCATCCTTGAGAAGGGCGGTTCACTCATCATCATGTCTCACATGGGCAAGCCAAAGGGCAAAGTTAAGCCAGAGCTTTCACTCTCTCAGATTGTTGACGCTGTTTCTACAGCTCTCGGCACTCCTGTTCAGTTCTGCAACGACTGCCAGAAGGCTGACGAGCAGGCTGCAGCTCTCAAGCCAGGTGAAGTTCTCCTTCTCGAAAACCTCCGCTACTACCCAGAAGAGGAAGGCAAGCCAGTTGGCATCGATAAGGAAGATCCTGCATACGACGAGGCTAAGAAGGCAATGAAGGCAAGCCAGAAGGAGTTCGCTAAGAAGCTCGCTTCTTACGCTGACTGCTGGGTAATGGACGCATTTGGTACTGCACACCGCAAGCACGCTTCTACAGCTGTTATCGCTGACTACTTCGACAAGGAGAATGTAATGCTCGGTCTCCTCATGGAGAAGGAGGTTACTGCTGTTGACAATGTACTCTCTAACATCAAGCGCCCATTCGTTGCTATCATGGGTGGCTCTAAGGTATCTTCTAAGATCGGCATCATCGAAAACCTCCTCGGCAAGGTTGACAAGCTCATCCTCTGCGGTGGTATGACTTATACATTCTCTAAGGCTCATGGTGGTGAAATCGGTGACTCTATTGTAGAGCTCGATAAGCTTGATGTTGCTCTTGGCGTTGAGAAGATGGCTAAGGAAAATGGCGTTGAGCTCGTTCTCGGTGAGGACTCTGTATGCTGCACAGGCTATGACTTCAAGACATTCTCAGTTAAGGAAGGTGCTCAGATCAAGGTATTCCCTTCTAACGCTATCGAAGCTGGTTGGGACGGTCTCGATGCTGGTCCTATCTCTCGTGAGAAGTTCGCTAAGGCTCTCGAAGGCGCTAAGACTATCCTCTGGAACGGTCCTGCTGGATGCTTCGAGTGCGAGGAGTTCACTCCAGGTTCACGCGCTATCGGTGAGGCTGTAGCTAAGGCAACTGCTGAGGGCGCATTCTCTCTCATCGGTGGTGGTGACTCTGTTGCTTGTGTAAACAAGTTCGGTCTCGCAGACAAGGTTTCTTACATCTCTACAGGTGGTGGTGCTCTCCTCGAGGCTATCGAGGGCAAGGTTCTCCCAGGCATCGCAGCTGTTAAGGGCGAATAATATAAGATATAGAAAAGCTCATATTTCCTCAAGAGCTTTACATTATCTATCCAGAACTACGGACAACTTGTTTCCGACTTTATGCGAGAAGCAAGTTGTCCTTTTTAATAAAGCAAATTCTCTTTTCAACAAAAAAGAATGAAGAAGCTACTATACATATTCTCTCTACTGATTGCAACAGGCTTGTTTGGAGCTTGTAGCCAAACAAACAACAACACAAATGAAGAAGACTCAACTGCTATCCGTTTAGGATTATTACCTACAATGGATTGCTTGCCTTTCTATTATGCTGACTCTTTAGGCATGTTCGATTCACTTGGCGTAAACATACGACTTATCACTTTTGATGCTGCAATGGATGCAGACACTGCATTTATGAATGGTGACATTGATGGCATCGTGAGCGACCTCGTGAAGACTTGTCTATGGAGAACAAAGGGTGACTCTGTCTTCATGGCAATGGGAGCAGACATGAATATGTGGCTTATCACAGCCAAAAGCGCCAGACTGCTTAAGACTGAAAGCATAAAGGACAGAATCATTGGCATAAGCAGGCATTCTGCTGAAGACATGTTTGCCGACAAGATTCTTGAATCTGTAAAGTTACAATCAATAGACCTTAACAAACCACAGATTAATAATCTAAAGTTGCGCACCCTCATGGTTGACCAGAACCAATATGATGGGGCATTGTTGCCTGAGCCTTTTGCGAGTGAGGCTGTAGCAAGAGGTGCAAAACGGCTTATAGGAATAAACTCTCTCAACTTACCAACCCTAATGACTGTGCTTTTCAATGACTCTATTGCCAAAGCACGCAAGACAGAAGTTGAGAAGATTGCAAACATATATGACATGGCAGTTGATGCTATCAATGCTGATACAACAAGCATGCTTGATTTTCTACCAAAAAATCACAGTATGTATCTCCCCGACACATTATACACTCCGCAAAAATACAAGCATTCTGACATGCCAACAGATTCTATGACACAAATTGTCAAGAATTGGCTTAAAGGGCGCGGACTCATTAAATAAAACACATTTCTTTATGCAATATACTGAATTACGCGAAGAGCTGCGTGCAGGGAAACTTTCCGAAGCATTTCCTCACATTAGTGAGAAAGCATCTTCTATTGGCAATTGGGAACTAAGCCAAGAAATTGACAATATGTGGATGACTTACAAGCAGATGCTCACATTCATGCTCAATGGCATAAACGACCCCCATGCTCTCAAACTCAGAAACGATATTGCAAACAAACTATCACTCTGTACATATAGGCTGGAACGACACGAAAGGTTGAAGATGCATGGCGAGGAAAAGTATGTTAGCACTCAAAAGAGTCTTGCGAACATTCCTTCTCTTGAAAACATTGCAACAAATCTTGAAAACATTTGCTTAGAGATAGCCAATGTAAATGCTGACAATTTGATTCGTCCTTCAATTAAAGAACATACTCTTTCAAATCTGAATTCACAGCACGAGGCATATCTTCTCAATCTCTTCAACTGGACATGGACCTGTGACCAATGGCAAAACATTGATGCAGACCTAGCAAATAGAATCATGTTCTCAGATTCCATAAACGAGAACGACAAATGCGTGTTTGTCAGTGCTGTAACGCTTTCACTGCTCGAGTTTTTTGATATTAAGAAAATGCTCTTCTTGCTTGATTGTTATCTTTTACCAGAATCACAAGTGGCAGAAAGAGCTATTGTTGGCATTGCCCTCATAATGTACATGCATCATGATGAAATGAAGAACGATGAAAGCATTTGTCAACGAATGCTTATCTATCGTGACGATCCAACATTTGTGCATGAGCTCTACTCTGCATCAATGCAGCTTCAGCTTAGCTGCACAACAGACAAGGTCAGCCAGAAAATGCGGAACGACATCCTCCCTACCCTTATGATGGGGCACATGATGAAGCAAAATGATAAAAGCGACATAAAGGATAAAATTCAAGAAGCTCTGAACGAACTGACCAAGAACGGAGAGAACCCAGAGTGGATTGATATTGACAGCGACAAGGTAGATAAGAAAGTGCAGGAAATGGCAAATCTGCAGTTAGATGGCTCAGATGTATACTATGGCACATTTGCTATGATGAAAGGCTATTCTTTCTTTACGCCAATGCCCCATTGGTTCTACCCATTCGACATGTCTTCTCCTCTTGTTCCTGAGGTGAATCAATTGCTAAACAGCAATATAGGCAGAATAATAAAACTTATGCTCAACGGCGCACCATTCTGCAATAGCGACAAATACTCACTCTGCTTCACGCTTAACATGATGACTAGTAGTCAGGACATTATCGAACAGCAGATAATGAGCCAATTACCAGACGGAGAAAGCATTAATGATCTTATCGATGCTGCCGACAATAAGGATGTACAGAAAATTGACATTAGAAGACAATACATCTTCGATCTCTATCGTTTCTACTATTCTTTCCCATACCATTTGCAGTTTGTTAATCCTTTCGCAAAGATGAAGGAGCAGCCAATCTCGCCAATTTGCAACTCATTGTTCCAAAGCATCTCTGCTAACAAAGAAGAACTGGCGCAATATGCTGATTTCCTTATGCGAAAAGAGTTTTATCGTGCTGCACTAGATATTTTCCTGAAAATCAACCCTGACGAGTTTGACAACGCTAATGCAAGCATGTGGCAAAAGATTGGCTTCTGCCACCACAAACTTGGCAATAGCAAAGAAGCTATACATGCGTACCACACAGCTAACACGCTAAAACCAAACTCAAAATGGACATTGAGTCATCTTGCGTCTTTGGTTTACAGCATGGACTTGTATGAGGATGCTATCATTTATTATAACAACTTGCTTGAGATTGAGCCAGAGAACAAGAAATATTTAAGCAACATTTCAAAAGCATTAATGCAAGCAGGCAGACATACTGAAGCAATACAGGCGCTTTTCAAACTCAGCTATATAGGCAAAGCTACCAACAAGGATATTGCCACATTGGCTTGGTGCTTAGTGCTCGATGGGAAAAATGACAAGGCAATGGTGCAACTGCAAGAAATCAAAGGTGATGATTCCTTCAAGTCGGAAGCTAACATTTTGCTTGCTATGATGATGCTAACAGATGGAAATATTAGACAAGCATACGAGATTCTGCATTCGGAGATTGCTGATGATAAAGATGTTGCTACATCCATTAGCGAGATGCTAACAATGTTGGCAAATCACGGAAGAATCGACAGCAACTTTGTGCCTCTTTTCTGCGACGCATTGATACTAAATATTGAATAAAGCCATGCAGAATTCCACATTATATATACAGCGCCTGCGCCATCTCTTGCAAATGGAATACGACAACGAGAAGGAGGAGTTTCGTCTTCAAACAGAGAAGATGGGCATTAGGAGGAAAATTCGCCGTGGCATCTGTTGGTATCCCGTTGAAGCAGGAAGAAGCTACTACAATTCTCTGAATCAATTTGTCGTAGAAATTATTCGTACAACCACTAACAAAGAAGACTCTGATGATGATATTGAGCATCTTTTTGAATATGGCAAGCCTGTGCAATTTTTCAGTTTCAATGCGCAGTATGTAAATGACGACATAAAAGACAAGAGCGATATAAAATATTATCCATTTTCTTCCACTGTTTCTTTTGTTGATGGTAACCGGATGGTCGTCACTCTTCCTTCATCTCAGTCACTGATAGATTTGCAAAACGCTGAGAATCTCGGAGTTCAATTGTACTTCGACGAAACATCATACAAGACAATGTTCCATGCATTAGACGATGTTATGAATGCTAAGAACAATCGTCTTGCAGACCTTAGGGATATTGTTGCAGGACAAATTAATCCTCAAAAACGCAACATAACTCCAATGCTTTTCCCCTGGCTTAACAAGACCCAGGAAGAAGCCGTGAATGAAGTGTTGGCAGCGAAGGATGTGCAGATTGTTCATGGCCCTCCAGGAACAGGTAAGACAACCACTCTCGTAGAAGCTATATATGAGACTCTTCGTCGAGAGACTCAGGTGATGGTATGCGCACAAAGCAACATGGCTGTCGATTGGATTAGCGAAAAGCTTGTTGATCATGGCATTCCTGTGCTCCGTATTGGCAATCCAAGCAGAGTGAATGACAAGATGTTGTCTTTTACTTATGAGCGCAAGTTTGAGTCACACCCTGACTATCCTGAACTTTGGAGTATTCGTAAGGCAATAAGACAGATAAGAGAAAACCGCAAGAAGGGCGAGAACACTCATCAGAAGATTGCGCGTCTGCGTGATAGAGCTCAAGAAATCGAGATGAGCATCAATGCCCAGCTATTTGACGAAGCACGAGTCGTTGCATGCACACTGGTGGGCTCTGCTAACAAGATTCTTGTTCGCCAACGCTACTCCACTCTATTCATAGACGAAGCTGCTCAAGCCTTAGAGCCTGCATGCTGGATTGCTATACGCAGAGCAAGCAGAGTTGTCTTTGCAGGAGACCACCAGCAATTACCTCCAACTATCAAGTGCTACGAAGCAATGAAGCAAGGGCTTGGAAAAACTCTGATGGAAAGAATTGTTGACAATCAGCCATCTGCAGTAAGCCTTCTCAAAGTACAATACCGCATGAACGATGCCATCATGAAGTTCTCTTCTGATTGGTTCTATAACGGTAAGGTAGAAAGCGACAAGAGTGTACAAAACCGCTCAGTTCTCGACTTTGAGAATCCAATCATGTGGATTGATGGCAATGAACTGCAGAATGAGTTGAAGAAAAACTATCTTAATGAAATCAATGAAGAAAACGCAGAAGAACATGAGGAGATTGATTTTAAGGAACATTTTGTTGGAGAGAATCATGGAAGAATAAACAAAGCAGAAGCAGAATTAGTTCTTGCAACCCTAAACGATTACATCAACAAAATCGGAAAAGAACGCTTCCTCGAAGAAAGGCTTGATGTAGGCATTATCTCTCCATATAAAGTACAGACACAATATTTGCGTCAACAAATCCGCAAACGAGAAGAGTTTCGTCCTTTCCGCAATGTAATCAGCGTTAACACTGTCGATGGTTTTCAAGGGCAAGAGCGTGATATTATCCTCATCAGTCTCGTACGCAGCAATGATAATGGCCAAATAGGTTTCCTTAATGACCTTCGCCGAATGAATGTAGCCATGACCAGAGCCAGAATGAAGCTAATAATCTTCGGAAGCAAATCAACCCTCAGCCATCATGCTTTCTATCGAAAACTGATTGAGTATGTAGAGAAGTACGAATAAGGATTTCACATTGGAGATAAAACAAAAACTCCAGATGACTATTGCCATCTGGAGTTTTTGTTTTATCAGTATTTATATTCTTCTTATTAAATACCGAACAAAATCTTCAAGCCGCCATCCACGCCACTGAAGCCCATAAATGCCATAGCGAGAAGTGAAGCTGTTACAAGGGCAATTGGAACGCCTTCAAATGATTTTGGAACATTTGAGAGCTCAAGTTGCTCACGCATACCTGCAAAAAGAACCATTGCAAGAAGGAATCCAATACCTGTTGAGAGGGCATAAACGATGCCTTCGAGAAGATCATAGTCTTTCTGAATTACAAGGATTGCAACACCGAGGATACAGCAGTTTGTGGTAATGAGTGGAAGAAAAACACCAAGAGCTTGATAGAGAGCTGGCATTGTCTTCTTGAGAATAATCTCAATCATCTGCACGAGTGCTGCAATGACAAGGATGAATGCAATTGTCTGAAGATATTCAAGACCAAGAGTGTTGAGAACATAAGTCTGAATGAGATATGTCACGATTGTAGCAACTACGAGCACTGCTGTTACTGCCATGCCCATGCCGCTTGCTGTGTCAACCTTCTTAGAAACGCCAAGGAATGGACAGATGCCAAGGAACTGCGCCAACACAACATTGTTAACGAAGATTGCTGTGATGATAATCAAAATAAGGCTTAATACATAATCCATAATCTATCCTCCTTATGCTTTCTTAATGAATTTGTTGAATAATACAATGAGGTAGCCAAGCACGAGGAATGCACCTGGTGCAAGGACGAAGAGAAGCATACCGTAGTTCTCTCCCCAAAGCGTGCAACCAAATATTGCACCTGTGCCGAGAAGCTCACGCACTGCACCAAGACTTGTAAGGCCGAGAGTGAAGCCAAGACCTATGCCTATACCATCGAAGATAGAAGCGATAGGACCATTCTTTGCAGCAAATGACTCTGCACGACCAAGGATGATACAGTTTACTACGATGAGCGGGATAAAAAGACCGAGGCTCTTATCGATGTCTGGAGCATATGCCTTAATACACATCTGAAGCACAGTCACGAGGCTGGCAATTACAACAATGTATGAAGGGATGCGAACAGCATCAGGAATGAGCTTCTTAATGCAAGAAATGATAAGGTTGCTGACAATGAGGACACACATAGTAGCAAGTCCCATTGACATGCCATTGAGAGCTGAAGATGTGGTACCGAGTGTTGGACACATACCTAAAAGAAGGACGAATGTAGGATTCTCCTTAATGATACCATTCAGCAAAACTTTGAAGTTATTCATAATTTTGTTTCCTTTCTTTTTGTGTTATTACTCGATTACTTCTGGTGTGCCAAGATCGCTTGCAGTGCAGCAATCTTTCTTAGCATTATCCTTCTCACACTTACCGCGGCACTCTTCTGACTGCTCACCTTCACACTTGCCACAGCACTCTTCCTTCGAAGAAGTCTGAGTAGTTGCGCTTGTCGTTGCGTCAGTTCCTGCAATCACTTTATTGTAAGCATTCTGAATTGCAAGAAGGAATGCACGGCTTGTGATTGTTGAAGCTGTTATTGCGTCAACATCGCCACCGTCTTTGCTAACTGTGAAGTTGCATGTGCCAGGGTTCTTGCCGATGATGTCGCCCTTCTGGCCTTTCTGGAACCAATCTGCGGCTTTTGCACCAAGACCAGGAGTCTCTGCATGAGCAAGAATTGTATAGCCAAGAATTGTGCCTTCCTTATCGAAACCAACGAGCACCTGAAGAGGACCTCCGAAACCATTTGTTGTAGAAGAAACGGCTGTGCCAAGGTATGTGCCCTGAGCATCAGACACTGAGTATGCAGTAAAACCGCCTTCAATCTCCTGTGGGTCTGCAACTGTAATCTGATCAGCACCCATTACAGCCTTAATACCTGCAGCGAGATTTTCAGCATTAATTTTTTCAATCTGTGGAGCAGTGACAGCATTTACGGATGCCAGCACACCTGCAGCCACGATGGCGATGAGCGTAAGCACCACCAACATATTTGTCAAAGATGATTTAAGCTTTTCCATAATTATTTCTTTGCTGGCACTTCACCGAAGCGCTTTGGTTTAAACTTATTATTGATAAGAGGCACAAATGCATTCATGATGAGAATTGCGAAGGACATTCCTTCAGGATAAGCACCGTAAGTACGGATGATTACAGTCAGAACACCAATAGCCACACCATAAACGAGCTGTCCCTTTGGCGACATTGGAGATGTGACATAATCTGTTGCCATGAAGATTGCACCAAGAAAGAGACCACCGCTGAGGAGTTCTACTGGAGCACTTGCGTATGCTGTTGGATTAGAAACATATAGAATACTTGAAAGAACAGCTACTGTAGCAATGATGCTAACTGGAATGTGCCAAGTAATTACCTTCTTCACGAGCAAGATAATAAGACCAAGGATAAGCGCAGCTGCACAAACCTCTCCAAGACAGCCGCCTCTATTGCCGAAAAACATATCTGACCACTCAAGAGAAGTAATCTGTCGGAGAGCCTCTTCATGCTGAGCACCTGTAGTCTTAAAGAGCTGCTTTGCTAAAGCGAGAGGTGTTGCGCCTGTCTCTGCATCAAGGTAAGTGCCGAAGCCCTGACCAGGATTTGGCCATGTAGTCATATCCACAGGGAACGAAATAAGCAAGAATGCACGACCAGCGAGAGCTGGGTTGAAGAGGTTGCATCCAAGACCACCGAATGTCATCTTCACAACACCAATTGCAAAGAGAGCTCCAACAATGATAATCCAAGGCTGAATATTGCTTGGCATATTGAATGCAAGAAGAATACCTGTGAGGATTGCGGAGCCATCACACACAGTGCACTTTGGGTTCTTTAGCATGAACTTGTTGATTGCCCACTCAAAGAACACACACGCAGCTACAGAAATAGCTGTAGTTATGATTGCACCAACGCCAAAGCTGATGAACGAGCAGAGAAGAGCAGGGATAAGTGCTATGCACACCCAGTACATATTCTTCTGCACAGAGTCACCGCTGTGAACATGTGGTGAAAGTGATACTATTAATTTGTTAGCCATAATATACTAATCATTATTTTTTAGGTGCAGCAGCTGCCTGTCGTGCACGAATAATACCCATAACAGTTTGTTTGCCCATACGGATGAGGTCGAGCATTGGGCGGTTAGAAGGACAAGTGAACTGGCAAGAACCACATTCAATACAAGAAGTGATTTCCTCTGCCTCCACCTTTTCCCACATCTGCTTGCCAGAGCAAGTAGCGAGGAGGTATGGCTCAAGTCCCATTGGGCAAGCGCCTACACACTTAGCACAACGGATACATGGCAGAGGCTCGCCACGACGAGCTTCCTTGTTATTCATGATGAGAACGCCAGAAGAGCCCTTACAGATTGGCACCTCTATGTTCACGAGTGCCTTACCCATCATAGGACCACCGCCTATCACCTTGCCAGTGTCTTCAGGGAGGCCACCGCAAGCATCGATGAGCTGGCTCATAGGAGTACCCATACGAGTGAGGAAGTTACTTGGCTGCTTAAGGCTCTTGCCCGTTACTGTAACAATGCGTTCAAAGAGAGGTTTATTCTTCATAACTGCCTCATATACAGCATATGCAGTACCTACATTCTGAACAATTGCTCCTACATTGACTGGAATTGCAGGTGGAGCTGGAACCTGACGAGCCACAACTGCGTCAATGAGCTGTTTCTCACCGCCTTGAGGATACTTTGTCTTCAAAGGAACAACCTCAATGTTTGGATAGTTTGCCTTGCACTTCTCTGTGAGAAGGGCGATAGCGTCAGGCTTATTTTCCTCAATACCAATAAAGCCTTTTGTTACCTTGCCGCCCTTCATGAGGAGATCTACGCCAACGAGAATTTCATCTGCCTTCTCAAGCATGAGTCTATGGTCGGCAGTAAGGTATGGCTCACATTCTACTGCATTGATAATAACCCACTCTGGCTTTGCACCCGGAGGAGGGCAAAGCTTGACATGAGTTGGGAAGCATGCACCACCCATACCAACAACGCCAGCAGCCTTGATTTTGTTCACAATATCCTCAGGAGTAAGCTCAGGCTTGTCCTTCAGAGTGACAAGCGCCTCGCTGCGATCGATGGTAGGTTCCCATTCGTCGCCTTCCACTGTGATATACACAGCAGGCTTAGCGTAGCCGCTTGCGTCGATAACAGTGTCAACCTTCAGCACTGTGCCGCTGACACCAGAGAAAATAGGAGCAGAAACGAATCCACCAGCCTCAGCTATCATCGTACCTACCTTCACCTTGTCACCCTTTGCGACGATGCACTTGGCAGGAGCACCGATGTGCTGACCCATAGGATATACTGCAACCTTAGGAAGTTCAGCCACCTTGATTGGCTGATTCGCTGAGAGTTTGTTCTCTGCAGGGTGTACACCACCTATTCTAAATGTTTTCATATAATCCTTTCTTGTGTTTATTTAAGACCAAGCAGAATCATCTGGCTTGGTGGGAGTGGAGCGTCCGTACGCTTTGATTCGAATGTTTCTTCCTTACCAGCAGGAACAGGGTTGCTGATGTCCTTAGGACCTGCGAGAAGAATCTGCTGAGAAGGCATGAGAGGAGCGTTATAGTTGATTTCTATTGGCTTCCACTCCTTTGCCGGCTTAGCTGGCGCAGCAGCTGTTGTAGCAGCCTTTGCTGCTGGTTTCGCAGCGGCAGGCGTCTTTTTCTCAATCTTCTTGCGCTGAATGCCCTTAATACTCAAGCTTGCGATAGAGCCTCGTGAACATGCATCGAAGCATTGACCGCAGAGGGTGCAAGCCTCAGGGTTGATATAGGCAACATTGCCCTCAACATGGACTGCATCACTTCCGCAGACATTCTCGCACTTCTTGCAGGCAATACATGAAACGCCACAAGCCTTCATTGCCAGAGCGCCCTTGTCCTTATTCACGCACTCCACCACGAATGCATCCTTGTTTTCGCCGCTAACTGCACGAATCTCAATAATGCTGCGAGGGCAAGCCTTTGCGCATGCACCACAAGCCGTACACTTAGTAGCATCAACCTCAGGAAGACCTGTTGCTGGGTTCATCTTGATGGCCCCGAACTGACATGCTGCAACACAGTCACCACAGCCAAGACAGCCGTATGCACACTGAGTCTCGCCCATGCAAGTGGAGTTAGCCACCTTACAACTCTTCACTCCGTCGTAAGTCACAACTTTTGGACGGTTTTCACATGTACCGTTGCATCGCACCACTGCCAGCTTAGGAGCAGAAGCAGCAACCTCCATGCCAAGAATGCCCGCGATTTGCCCCATGCAAGCCGCACCGCCAACAGGGCAGTTAAGGCCTTCAAGAGAACCAGCATCAGCAGCTTTCACACATGCAGCAGCCATACCACCGCATCCAGGGAAGCCACATCCGCCACAGTTTGCACCAGGAAGTACCTCTGCAACCTGTCCGATTCGCGGATCTTCTTTAACTGCAAACTTCTTTGACACAACGAAAAGCAACACTGCAAGCAATAAGCCCAGTGCAGCCAAAGAAGCAACAGCAATAAGAATTACTGAAAAATCCATAAAAATGTGTTATTTAATTTGATATTCGTTAACAAATATGTTTAGTTAGATTTAAAGAATCATCTATTCAAATTGCTATCAGGATTTTTCAATCCAAAAAGCAAATTTGCGAGCCATCTTGTCTTTGTTACAATAAAGGGCAAAGAAATAAATTGCAAGGATTGCTGCCAAGACACCAGCACTAAGCAACTCTGTCATTTTCAAAAATATCAAGGCTAACATCATCCACACAACCATAATTGCCAAAGGAATTCCAAATGCAAGCACCACAGCTTGCTTACCCATGCTCAATGCTCCACAAACTCGAACTGTATCTCCAATGCGGTATTTCCCGTCGGCTCCTGGCTCATACACATCTATCATCTTCTCCTTACTCTCGCTTGATGAGCACATCGATCTTGCCTTGCAACCGTTGCATGCTGCATGCTGAACAATCTTCACGATCACATGTTCGCCCACAACACTATCAACTATACCTGCATGTTCAATTTTTTCCTTCATCAACTTTATTTTGCAAAGTAAAGATTACAAAATCACATGCAAAAGTAACACTTTTTATTCACATTATATATAAATACAAAAGAAAAAACACTTCAACGACGAAAAGTTTCATGATTTTCATTAAAAATGAAATAAAAAACCGTAACTTTGCAGTGTCGTTACGAGATAACGATAGTTCAACGGCATCACGAGATGGTGTCATAAATCAATTATTAACCCCAACGGACAGAGGTTGAATACCCCACTCCGTACTAAAACATTTTACAAAATGGCAACAAGAATTCGTTTGCAGCGTCATGGCCGTAAGAACTATGCATTCTACAGCATCGTAGTAGCTAACTCAGACGCAAAGCGTGATGGTCGCTTCATTGAGAAGCTCGGTACTTACAACCCTAACACTAACCCTGCAACAATTGATCTGAACTTTGAGCGCGCACTCTACTGGGTACTCGTAGGCGCTCAGCCAACAGACACAGTTCGCAACATCCTCTCTGAGGAAGGCGTTTACCTCATGAAGCACCTCAAGGGCGGCGTGAAGAAGGGCGCATTTGACGAGGCTGCTGCTGAGTCAAAGTTTGCTGCTTGGAAGGCTGAGAAGGCTGCTAAGGCTGCTAAGGCTGAGGACAAGAAGGCTGCAGACAAGAAGGCTGACGCTGCTGCTCGTCTCGCTGCTGAGAAGAAGGTTAACGAGGCTATCGCTGCTAAGGTTGCAGAGAAGAAAGCTGCTGCCGCTGCTGCCGCAGCAGAAGCTGCTGCTGAGCCAGCTGCAGAAGCAGAAGAGACTCCAGCTGAAGCATAATTCAAGCAACACTGCTCAAATTTGCTTAGGAAATGAAGGGATGCATTTTTGCATCCCTTTTTTCATGCATATTCACATTCTTCTTTCGTTCCATATTCGCATTCTCTTCCCATTTGCCATTCGTATTCTTTATTCATCTCACCATCGGTATTCATATCCCATGCCAACTATAGCCTTGATGTCCATTAGACGCACGCCCTTCTCCCCTTTGGACTGTAGCCTTGCAGGCTCACGGAGGTGACGAGGTACAGTCTGCGAACTGCACGAGCATAAGTTTAACTTGGATTATTAACTAAGTCGAGTCCTACGGGGGGCTCTGAGTCTCCTGAGAACACTGTGACGAAATTACAAATAAAATAAACAAAAACAAACAGGCAAATATCAAAATTACAGAATAAATAAAACAAAAGCGAACAAGAGAGGAGCAAAATTACAGAATAAATGGAATAAAAGCAAACAAAAGAGGATTAAAATTGCAGAATAGCATAAAAACTTCAGTTCGCATTTAATAGGCTAAAATAGAAATATTTCTAATAATAAACAAAGGATGTGTGTATTAGTAGCAAAAATAGGTGTAGATGGTGTAGATGATTTCTTAGGAATGCGAAAAAAAAATAAAAAAATACATTTTTCGAAAAAAAATTTTTTAAAGCATTTTTCTATTTATTTTTTAAAATCCATGGAAATCATCTACACCATCTACACCCCTTTTTGTATGCATAGTGCTTTATTGTTTGCCTAAAAGAGAAATTTTTGATTTCGGATATGCAATACAAGACAACAAATCGGATAATTGCTATTTTTGTTTACCCCATTTTCCTATATGCATACCAATCTTCACTTCCATGTCGTATGCTTTGCCTAAATTAGCCTTCACATTATATCCCAAGTAGAAGGGCTGGAAAAACTTTGGATAATAACGCAAGCCTACAGTTTCATAGACAGGCACCTCATAAGTTTTTCCCACAGGCCCTGTCTTCTTAAACAAATATGTTCCAACGCTCATTGCTAATGACAATTGCTTATAGAACACCTCATGATGAGCAGCAATTGCCAAGATATGCTTGCTGTAGGTATAGCCGTGAATGCCTCTTACTTGCTCATTCACCATTTTGGCTCGAGATGTATAGCCGGCGAATGTATATTCCAATCCTATACCCGATGCATGCACCTGATTATATCTATACATAGGCACAACATCTGTGCTCCAAACTGTGTGAAGCGCAAACTTTCCATCAAGGTATTTAGAATCGTCAGGAGTTGCCTCTTCTCTTCTATACAGCCATTCTTCATACAATGTACGGAATCCGCATGCTGCATTTACATCAAGATAAAAATAGTCATCGAACTTTTCTCTTCGAAAACTTTGCAAACGGGCTAGCCTCTGCGAATAAGTCAAGCCTTTATCGTACTCTGGACGATTCAGGTCACATCTTGCCCTAAGCGCTAATCCGTAAGAATTAGCTCCTTTGTTGGGACGATCTGTTGCTCCATTAGAAAAATGCTTATATTCAAACGCCGCCCCAATTTCTATTTCAGGTGCAATCCTGTAGCTAGCAAACAAATCGCATCCAAAATACACAGACAGATGCTGTCCAATCAAGTCATCATCTATGTTATTATTTTTCTCGTAAGTTCTTGAACTTAAAGACAAGCCGTTGCACAATCCATAGCCAAAAGCCCATTTTCTGTTGCGATACACATCACGGCGGAAGCCAATGTAAGCAGCCCACACCATTCCTACTGTCGAATAGTATGGAGCATCTCCTGTACGAAGCCTTGTGTGTGAAAAATCAGAAAGAAGCAAACCTGCCTCAAGCGTTGGAAATCCAAACACTCTGTCGTATATATTGATTGCGGTATCAGCTGGATTTGCCTGGCCATTAAAGAATATATTGTAATTACTCCCCCAGCCTCTCTTTACGAGTTTCTCGCCTCTAACCTTAATATTCAAAAGATGATTTATAGCACCAGAACCACCTACAGAGAAAATATGACGAGGAGGAGGCGCTAAAGTGTCATTACACGAAAAGGCAATGGTATCTTCTGCTCTTGCCAGAACAGAAAACACCATTGCTATGCTTAACAAAAATAGTCTAACGCGTATAATCATCCAATATATTTACTCTGCAGAGAATTCTTTTATTCTCTGTTCCTCTTCAAGCTTGCAAATGAGCAATGTATTGCCTTTTTCTGCTACTATATAGCCATCCAAGCCTTGTACTACCACCTTGCGCTCTTCTGTAGTATGAACAACGCAATTCTTTGTTTCGTAAAGCTTTACATTCTCGCCAATCACATTGTTATTATTAGCATCGCAATTAGCAATAGTGTGAAGCGAGCCCCAAGTTCCCACATCGCTCCATCCGAAGCTAGCAGGGAAAACAAATATCTCATCTGCCTTTTCCATGACAGCATAGTCAATGCTGATGTTATTGCACTTTGGGAACAACTCGTTAATCTTCTCCTGCTCTTTATCTGTGCCATACACAGGCATCATGCTTTCGAAGATATTTGCAATGTCTGGCTCATAAATGCGTAGTGCATTAACTATTGTATGAACATTCCAAACAAAAATTCCTGAGTTCCAGAAATATTCATTCTTCTTCACATACTCCTTAGCTGTTGCCAAATCTGGTTTTTCCTTAAAAGCATCAACACGGAAAATCTCTTTGTTCCTCAACGAAGGCTCCTGCAAGTCAGCAAGAATATATCCATAACCGGTCTCTGGGCGAGTAGGCTTCATTCCTAAAGTCACGATTGCGTCAGTTTCTGCTGTGAATGAAAGAGCAGATGTCAATACTCTCTGAAACTCAACAACATCGGTCACAAGATGATCACTTGGAGTGATAACAAGGTTTGCATTAGGGTTCTTAGCTTTAATACGCCAGCTCACATAAGCAATGCATGGAGCCGTGTTACGGCGGCAAGGCTCAAGCAATATATTACCTTTAGGAATGTCTGGCAACTGCTCAGCAACAATATCAGCATACTTTTCAGATGTCACAACCCACACATTCTCTGGCTCCACCATTCCTTTGAAACGGTCATAAGTCATCTGAATAAATGTGCGACCAGTGCCAAACACATCAATAAACTGTTTTGGCTTCTCTGTTGTACTCATTGGCCAAAAGCGGCTGCCGACTCCTCCTGCCATAATGACAAGATTATTGTCTTTTGTTCCCTTTGCGCTACTCATAAAATATTGCAATTTTTATAAATGTATAACTAAGCTCTATTGCAAACAATGCACTTCCTTACATTATGTAATCAAAAGAATTGCAAATTTAGCAAGTTTAAAGTAATAAATGATGCTTTTGTTCTAAAAATAGGTTGAATATACGGGCAAAACGACGAAAAAGATGTATTTTTGCATAAAAATAGATAGATATGACGATTTTAATTGCAGACAGCGGATCAACAAAAACTGCGTGGAGCGTGATTGAGACATCCTCAAAAACAAACACATGCATATTCACTCAAGGAATCAATCCTTTCCAACAAACAGAAGAAGAAATAGGCGGAATTCTGCAGCACGAACTTATTCCAAACATTGTACAGCGCACATTAATAGACATAGACGCTATACACTTCTACGGAGCTGGCTGCACAAAAGAGAAAGCCCCTATTGTTGCAGCCGCATTAAGAAGAATTATTTCATCAACAGGAAGAATATTTGTAGAGAGTGACATGCTGGGAGCTGCACGAGGATTGTGCGGACACAATCACGGCATCGTTTGCATATTAGGAACAGGAAGCAATTCATGCTATTATGACGGAAAAGACATTGCAGCAAATGTCTCTCCGTTAGGCTATATACTTGGTGATGAAGGCAGTGGCGCATATATCGGGAAACGACTGGTTGGTGATATTCTTAAAAGACAATTTCCTAAAGAAATAAGAGATGCTTTTTTCGATGAAACTCATGAAACCGCTGCTACGATAATTCAAAAAGTCTACAGAGAACAGCTACCTAATCGTTTCCTTGCAAGCCTTAGTCCATTCTGTGCTCGTCATCGCCAGCATCCTGCAATGAATGCATTTCTCATTGATTGCTTCACTCAATTCTTCAAACGCAACATTGACTTATATCCTTCTCTTGTTTCAAAAGGAGACTTCGGCACTGTCAACTTCATTGGCAGTATTGCTTATTTCTACAAAGACGAAATCATCGCAGCGGCAAGCGCATGTGGTTATGAGATTGGAAAGATTCTGCAATCACCGCTCGAAGGCTTGATTGATTACCATACCGCATAGGCTACTCAATAGCAATATACAAAGCAAAACTAAGATCTCAAGCTACAATTAATAAAAAACAAAAAAGCATCTCGTAATGAGATGCTTAAATTTAGTAGCGCCTACGGGAATCGAACCCGTGTTCCATGCGTGAGAGGCATGTGTCCTAGCCGCTAGACGAAAGCGCCAGACGAAGGAGCGGAAGGAGGGGGATTCGAACCCCCGGTACGAGTAAATTCGTACGTCAGTTTAGCAAACTGGTGGTTTCAGCCACTCACCCATCCTTCCGGATCCTGTGTTCTGAAATTGCAAGACTTAGAGTTTTTCTCAGCTTTTCTGCTTAACAGAAATGCTATCGATAAGTATTCCTCCGTCAATTGCGGTGCAAAGGTAGAGAGTTTTTTTCATTCTCGCAAACTTTTACAAGGAAATTTTCTTACCTTTGCGGAAAAATTAAATAAATACGACTTTTCAATAAAGAATTATGCATACAAGAGAAGAGAAACTTGAAGCATTCGGCAGATTGCTGGATGTCATGGACGATTTACGGGAGAAATGTCCTTGGGATAGAAAGCAGACTTTTGAATCTTTGCGTCCTAACACCATTGAAGAGACATACGAACTTTGCGACGCTTTAATGAAGCACGATGAACTCAATATATGCAAAGAGTTAGGTGATGTTCTGCTCCATATTATATTCTATGCAAAGATAGGAAGCGAGAGCAACCAGTTCGACATTGCAGATGTTTGTAACAAGCTTTGCGACAAACTCATCTTCCGTCACCCTCATGTATATGGAGAAGCTGTTGCCAATACTGCTGGGGAAGTCGTGCAGACATGGGAACAAATCAAGCTCAAAGAGAAGGACGGCAACAAGACTGTGCTTTCAGGAGTGCCAGATGCACTCCCTTCTCTCATCAAAGCATACCGCATTCAAGACAAGGCTCGCAATGTTGGCTTCGACTGGGAAGAACGCGAACAAGTATGGGCCAAAGTGAAAGAAGAAATCAGTGAATTTGAAGCAGAGGTTGCCAACATGGACAAAGAAAAAGCAACTGCAGAATTCGGAGATGTGCTGTTCTCACTCATCAATGCTGCGCGGCTCTACAAAATCAATCCTGACAACGCACTCGAGCACACAAACCAGAAATTCATCAAGCGCTTCAACTATGTCGAAGCAAAAGCAAAAGAAAAAGGTCAAGCCTTGAAAGACATGACCTTAGACGAAATGGATAAGTATTGGAATGAAGCAAAAGCCTTATAAAGACTCCTCCATGCCTCTCCTATGGTATAAGCCCCATCCTAATGGGATTCCCCTACAATGAGGAGCAGAAGCATATATGTTAGTTAATAATTAAGTGATGATATCATCACTAAAAGAAGTTAGGCTTTCTTTTCCTCGCTTCTTCCAATGATAATATGTCGGATTCCGCGTCTGATTTCTCAGAACGAAGTTCGGCATATTTCTTATTCAGCTGATTAACATATTCATCATGAGCCTCAGGATTAAGCAGACGAGCAGATGCAATCACATTCTGAGAAGCATCTTTCATCCAAAGCACAGGGCCATTATACACAGGAGCTATCTTCAAGGCAGTATGCAATTCGCTTGTAGTTGCACCACCAATCATGATTGGAATGCTGACACCCTTCTCTTCCAAAGCACGAGCCACGGAAACCATCTCTTCAAGTGATGGAGTTATAAGACCCGACAATCCTATGATATCCACCTTTTCCTCAATGGCACGATTAACTATGTCCTCAGTAGGCACCATGACTCCCAAATCAATGATCTCGTAGTTGTTGCATGCAAGAATAACGCTCACAATGTTCTTTCCTATATCATGAACATCTCCTTTCACCGTTGCAAGCAACACTTTTCCAGCCTTAGCTGCACCCTCGCTTCTTGATGCTTCTATCAATGGCTGAAGCACTCCCACAGCCTTCTTCATTGTGCGCGCAGTCTTGACCACTTGCGGCAAGAACATCTTACCCTCACCGAAAAGAACGCCAACTGTGTTCATTGCATCCATCAGTGGTCCCTCAATGATTCTCACTGGGTCGCCATAGAGCTGAACCGCTTCATCAAGATCTTTATCAAGATAGTCACCCGCTCCTTTCACAAGAGCATGTTTGAGCCTTTCATCCACTGATCCATTGCGCCATGAGTTCGCATCCGACTGCGGCAGCGTTCCACCATTCTTCAATGCTTCTTTCTCTGCATCTTTCTCAGCCTTGATACGGTCAGCAATCCCAATGAGCCTTTCTGTTGCATCCTCTCTTCTATTCAAAAGAACATCATCAATGGCAACAAGCACATCTTCGGGGATATCACTGTAAATCACTTGGGTAGCAGGATTCACAATGCCCATATCCTGTCCTTTCTCTATCGTATGATAAAGGAACACAGCATGCATTGCTTCGCGAATATAGTTGTTGCCTCTGAAAGAGAATGACAAGTTGGACATTCCCCCTGAGACATGAGCACCAGGAAGATTCTTTCTAATCCATTCCGTAGCTCGGATAAAGTCAATGCCATAATCATTGTGTTCCTCCATGCCCGTAGCCACAGCCAGCACATTAGGGTCGAAGATAATGTCATAAGGATTGAAACCTACCCTATCCACAAGCAACTTGTAAGCTCGTTCACATATCTCAATCTTTCTTTCGTAAGTAGTAGCCTGCCCTTTCTCATCAAATGCCATCACAACCGTAGCAGCTCCAAGCCTTTTTATTTCCTCTGCATGAGCAAGGAACTTCTCCTCTCCCTCTTTCAGCGAAATCGAGTTGACAATGCTCTTGCCTTGCACACATTTCAATCCCGCGCGAATCACTTCCCAGTCGCTCGAGTCAATCATTACTGGCACCTTGCTGATGTCAGGATCAGACATAAGCAAGTTTAAGAAAGTCGTCATCTCGGCCTTCGCATCAAGCAGGCCATCATCCATATTAATATCTATCACGAGAGCCCCATCCTCCACTTGCTTTCGAGCAATAGAGAGTGCTTCATCATAGTTTTTCTCGTTGATTAAGCGAAGGAACTTACGCGAACCTGCCACATTGCATCTCTCGCCAACATTTATGAAACGACGCTCAGGAGTAAGCTCCAGCAACTCCAACCCACTCAGCCACATTCTGTCGGGTTTTCCCACAGGCACATGAGGAGCCTTTCCTTCCACCAGCGAAGGATACTTTGCAATGAAAGCCTCTGTAGTGCCACAGCATCCACCAATGATGTTCACAAGTCCTTCATCCACAAACTCCTTGATTTGCTCTGCCATCATGTCCGGAGTTTGGTCATAGAGTCCCAAAGAGTTTGGCAAGCCTGCATTTGGGTGAGCAGTAATATAATATGGAGCCTTCTCTGCAAGCAGCTTAACAAAAGCCTTCAGCTGACGAGCTCCAAACGAGCAATTCAATCCCACAGAAAGAATATCAGCATGCTGGATAGAAGCGAGGAAAGCCTCCAGAGTCTGTCCCGACAGCGTTCTTCCTGCCGTGTCGCTCACCGTCACCGACAACATAATTGGCACCCTCTTGCCAATGCTTTTCATAGCCTCCTCTGCAGCATAAATTGCAGCCTTAGCATTTAGAGTGTCAAAGATTGTCTCTATCAGCAGCGCATCCACCCCACCCTCTATAAGTGCTTCAATCTGTTCTACATACGCATCGGTCAGTTCATCAAATGTCATATTGCGCAATGCAGGATTGTTCACATCAGGCGAGATTGACAAAGTCTTGTTCGTAGGTCCTATTGATGCAGCAACAAATCGCGGCTTCAGTGGATTTTTCTTCGTATATTCATCAGCCATTTCACGAGCAATGCGAGCACCAGCCAAGTTCATCTCTCGGCAGTATTCCTGCACATTGTAGTCGGCCATCGATATGCGCTGAGAAGAAAAAGTGTTTGTAGTAATTATATCAGCACCAGCCTCAAGATACTTGCGATGAATATCCTTAATCACATCTGGTCGAGTGATGCACAGAATATCATTGTTACCCTTCATCAATCCAGGCACAACAGCAAAGCGGTCACCACGGAAATCCTGCTCCTTGAGACCGTAACGCTGAATCATTGTTCCCATTGCACCATCCAGCACAAGTATTCTATCTTTTATGATATCTTTCAGAGTCATAAAGCTATATCAATGAGTTTATGTTTTTTAATGCGGTTCAACAGAAATTTGCATGAAGTCAAAGTTTATTTTTCAACACAGAGTTCACAGAGGACACAGAGGTTAAAAATATGAGACCCAAAGATAAAACTCTGAGTTCTCTGAGTCCTCTGTGTTGAAAAAAACATATAACGATAACGAAAAACGATAACTATAAAGATCAATGCTTCATCGCTCTATCCATCTCTCTCCTATCCTCCTTCTCCTTCAGCGACTGTCGCTTGTCATACTCCTTCTTGCCTCGCGCCAGAGCAATGACCATCTTTGCCAATCCCTTCTCGTTGATGAAGATACGCACAGGCACAATAGTAAATCCAGGAGCCTTCGTATCCTCTTGCAAATTGCGAATCTCCTTCTTGTTCAGCAAGAGTTTCCTCTCTCGCCTTTCCACATGGTTGTTATACGACCCCTGCATGTAGAGAGCCACATACATATTCTTCACCCACAGCTCTCCGTTGTTAATGTAGCAGAAAGTATCTACCAGACTCGCCTTGCCCTGACGGATAGACTTAATCTCTGTGCCAGTCAGCACAATGCCAGCTGTGAAGGTGTCGATAAACTCATAGTCGAACGACGCCCTCTTATTCTTAATATTAACCTGCTGAGGTTTTGCTATTTTATTATTCTTCCCCATATTTACAAATATTTATTCAAATTACATGAAATCATTTTTGCCACTTTCGGAGTGACCTCCTCCTGACAATCATCCAAGAAGTCATCACCCAAATCATTCAGTTTCTCCTCCCGTTCATACAGAGCCATAAACTCATCATCATCCATATCGTGCGAGAAATCATCAATGTGCAAATGATACTGCTTCTTCGCCTCATACAGCAACTTCGAGAAATCCCTCATTCCCCACTCCTTCTTCACTACCATAGGGAATGGGCCCTCCAGCACATAAGGAGCATAGCCATTCAGAATCAGCTGAATAAAGCCGCCCTCCATCACTTCGTCAAGAATATACCGATAGCACAGCAACGAATGCTGATCAGCAGTCAGCCTATCCATATTGTCAGCCGTAAGCGCACCTCCCACCTTCTCCAGATATCCATCAGTCACAGTCTCAATCAGCTGAGCAGGAGCCAGCTTAGCCATGCGGATCATTTCCACCATGTCGAAAGTAAGACCCTCGAAATTCTTCATCACATGATCACACTTGTCAGCAATGTCCTCCTCGCTATTATATGTAGCCAAGCCAAAAGTGAAAATGCCAGCCGACATACCAGCTTGCAGCCCAGTGAAGGCATCCTCAAACACCACGCACTCATCCAGCTCTGCGCCAAAAACGCTCGCCCCCTTCAGGTAGCAATCGGGGTTAGGCTTGCTCGCCGCAAAATCCTCGCTCGTCAGCACCCTGTCAAACAAAGATCCAAACTCAGGCATCTGAGCTTCAACGCTCTGCATCTTCTTCGTGTTGGAGCTCGTCACCACGGCACACTTCACGCCCTTCGCCTTCAGCTCCCTCACAAACTCCAGAGCACCAGGCACAAACTCATACCTCATCTGCCTCTCCCACTCATCCAGTCCCGCCGTCAGCTCCCTCTGCCACTCCTCATCAGGAAAATAGCGCTCAAAAATCTGAGTCAGCGTAGTGCCCTTGATGATATTCTCCAGCCCAGGAACATCAGGTCTGTACTTCCTTGCCATCGCCCCCCAGAACACAGAATACTGTCCCTCAGTGTCGAAGAGCGTGCCATCCAAGTCAAACAAAGCCACCTTCAGCGGCTTCAATCTTTTCTCCAATATGTTTTCAGAACAAAAATCGTCCATGCGTCTATTTCTAACTTATTTATCGAAAGTTTTGCAAAGATATGCATTTTCCCCGAAATAATCATAATAACAAAATGAGAAAGTGAGAAAATGAGAAAATGAGAAAACAAACTAGTCTAATATAAAGTTCGTTTTGTTCACTTACTATAATGACAAAGCGAAAAAGCCGCCTTCAATCACACAGACCGAAGGCAGCTTTCATTATGCTGAGCCTATTATTCTATTTCCCGTTAGCCTTTATCCTATACAGCATAGCATTCTGGAACACCATTGGACGATGATGAGAGAAGAAGATAAGTCCACCAGTATCGCTTCTCACCTCTTCAAGCACACTGCCGTTGTATGGATGAATGATGTGAGCAAGCACCTCCCCAGGAGCTACAAAGTCACCAGCAAATCGTCTTCTCACATACACGCCTGCATGATGAGCAACCACGGCTGTGAGCGAATCCTCGTCTATGTATGCCGAGTTGAATCCTGGAGACAATGTCGCCAACTCATCTGCACGAGGGCTCACCAAAGTCTGCGTGTTATATAGGAAACGCATCACAGCATCCACGGTTTGCCCAGAAGTAGTCGGGGCTATTCTATCTGTCAGTCCTGCATATATACTGAATGATGAAGTGTTCCATATTTGCCAGTTGTAGTTGAGCAAAGTTGTATCAAAAGGCAATGGTTTTCTTGTGGTTATATATGGGAATCCAAACAAGCGGGCTGTCTCCAAATCTTCGTATCCTGTGCTCAGCATTCTCACATGCGGCACAAACTCACCCGGCACATAGAACGATGCCAGCTGCATGCCATACTTGAATCCCTCAATGTGCTTGAACACCGCTGCTGCAATTCTCTGCGTTGTCTCTCCCTGATCGTAGCCAGGGAACATGCGGTTAATGTCGGTGCTGTCCATTGCCCAGAAACGCCTTCCCACATTCATAGAAAATGGGTTGCACGACGGAATCACCAAAATACTCTTGCCGTCAGCGATCTCCCCACTGCTCTCTCGTTCCTGAAGAGCCTTAACAATTTGCGAGCAAATGTATTGCTGCTGCACCTCATCACCACGCATAGGCCCCACAATACATGCTGTTTTTTCGCCACTGCCAAACCAGTAGCCCTCTATGCAGAAGTCATCGCGATAGGTTGACTTCATCTTGAATAATATCTCTTTTCTCATTGTTCTGCTGCTGATACTGCTTTCACTATTTCTGTTTCTTCTGCATTATATTGAAAAATACGAGCCATCAACGATCCCTCATACACAATTGGATAAGCTCGAATCGTAAAGAGGAAACCATCTATAGGAGACTTCACATCCGACAGAATCTCACCCGTCAGCGGATTCACTATCTGCCCAATGCTTTGGCCCTTGTCCACAATCTTGCCAGAGCGCATCTCTGTCAAGAACACGCCCGAGCATTCCGCATTGAGGAAAGCCACCCTGTCACCCTTGCAGAATATTGGCTCCAAGAGCTCACCTGTCTCCATGTCAGTCAAATCCGTCTCTCCGTTCCAAATACCCATCTCCTTCATCAAGTTGAATATACCCTTCACCAAGTGGCAGCACATTCTATGATTGATGCGTTGTCCCACACCCATCTCTACCACCAAGCAGCGAGTGCCAGTGCTGTTCAGCGAGTGAGCCAGCGTAGCCTCAAGAACCGTGGCAGCATCGTGTACCCACACGAAATCCACGCCCAAGTGCTTTGCATAAGGCACAAGCTCTTCCTCATTCAGCACATTTATTCTCACCTGAGGCGATTCCCTCAGATACAGGTTTGACGAATGTATATCAAGTACCATGTCTGCCCCCTTCAAATCCTTGTAGATAGCAAAAGCCGTCTGCTCCACCATCGTGCCATGCTCATTGCCTGGGAAGATTCGGTTCATATCGAGGTCAAAATTAGGCACGCCACGCTGAATTGTGTCAATGCCTAAAGGATTCAAAGCAGGATAAATCTCCACAGTGCCATCAAGCTGGTCAATATGCTTCTGCACCAGTCGCGCCATTTCGTAGCACACCATCTGGCCCTCCAGCTCATCGCCATGAGTGCCAGTCACAATGCAGAATCTTCCTTTGCCCTTCCCATTGCTAATCACATTCTTGCGTATCAGCAATCGCTCCGCCACAGGAAGTGCGGTAGATACTATTGTCTTAATCATATTTCGTTCACTATTACTCTTATTTCTGTTTGTTGATTTATATTCATTCCTGTCACCGAGCCTCTGCTCACGGGACAATCCTTGGCATCACGGCCATGAGCAAGCTTAATGTAGCCGTGCTCTATGCGGCAGTCATGCGTAGGGTCAAGTCCATACCAGCTGTTGCCTTCATGCACTTCTACCCATGCATGAGTAGCACCCTCGCCGACTATCAGCCCATTAACATAGCGCGCCAGCACGCCCTTTTGCCTCAGAACGGCTATCAGCACATGAGCAAAATCCTGACACACGCCCTTTCTCTGTGCAAAAGCTTGAGCAGCAGTTGTGTGCATATCCGTCGAATTTGGCTCGTAGGCCATAATCTCATGCACAGCATGGCACAATTCCTCTGCACTCGACGCGCTCTCTGCCAAAGCCTTCAGTTCTGCCGATGCCTCCGTCAGCGACGAAGCACAGCGGTAGTAAGGCGCAGGGCTACAGTCGGTCAGCATATACTCCGTCTGCTCTATCACTCCCGAGCTGATGTATGCCAGCGAGTCATGCTCAACAAGCGAGCTGCCTGTTATCACTCGATTGCCAAAAGCATCAGTGCCAAAATGAACGCTGAAGTCCGACGGATGCAGCACCACGCTTTCGTCCACGATGTGCTGACACTCATTGGCATAGGGCTGGCATCTGAGCTTCAAGAAGTGACGGCTCACTTGACCATAGAATCTCACGATTGTCTGATAGCTATACAAAAATCTCCTCATATTTGTATTTTGACAATAACGAGTTACCGTACGGAAGCGTATCGTTATCGTTTGTTATCCTACACCAATACTAACTGATTAATATACTTCAGCACCTTGTTCTTATATTCAAAGTTGCTTGTGTCATACAGCTCTGGAGTCAGCAAGAAATCAAGCTGCGACTCAATCACGGTGTCAAACAGCCTCTTCATGCTCTGTCCGTAATTCTTAATCTCGTCATAAGCATGCTTGATGCGCTCAAATGGGTAGTCATACCTCATCAGCATGTCTATATACTCCACATTGCGACCAATGATAATCAGAGAAATAATCTTTGGGTTATGAAGCCTTTGAAACACCGAACCCCAGAATGCCAATCCCCAGTCCGTGATAGGCTGCATCAGCGTGATGTTCGATTCCTTATCCACCTTGCACATATTCATGTGAGCAATCGACATCTCAATAAATGACAGTGTTTCGCTCATGATGTCCTCACGCAACAAAATAGCATTATCCTTTGCGCAATTCATCTCCGAGATGATGCTATTCGGATTCTTCTCGTCATATAGCATTCCCAGCCTAAACTCATCAGGAGTGCTATAGCTGCCAGAAGCATCCAGTTTCTGCCAAAATTCCTCATAATCCTTAGCATCACCATCAATCATTTTGTCATAGCATTGCCTCAGCAAGTGCAATGTCATATACACTCTCTCTTCATATCGTCCAAGCCAATAAAGACGATTTGCCTTCATAGCCGAAATTGCATTAGATTTTACCATATTTACGCTATTGAATTTTCTAGTTTATTTTTTATTAATTCATCACCCAAGTATCCTTAAAACCACCTCCTTGCGAACTATTCACCACAAATGAGTCGGGGTTGCTTGCATACCTCGTCAAGCCAGATGCCCATACGCGGGTTTCCTTACCACTTACCACAAATGCACGCAAGTCTGCCTTACGCATTGAGCTATTGCCCTCAGCATCAAGCACCTCAAGATCCTTGAAATCTATCACCTCCTGCGCAATCCATCGACGAGGCTCATCCACAATTAACTGCTTCAGTTCCTCCAGCTTCTCAGGCGTCAGTTCGTTACCAAACATCACGCCATAGCCTCCTGCCTCAGCAACATCCTTAATGACAAGCTTTTCTATGTTAGCCAATATATACTCATAATCCTCCTTGTAATAAGGCAAATAAGTAGGCGCATTCTGCAATATTGGCTCCTCATTCAGATAATATTTCACCATCTTTGGCACGAAGTAGTAGATGCCCTTATCATCGGCCACGCCATTGCCTATGGCATTGATCAGAGCAACTCCCCCAGATTTGTAAGCCTCCATCACTCCTGGCACACCCAGCAAGCTCTCCGGCTCAAAAGTCAGAGGATCCATATATTCGTCACTCACTCTGCGATAAATGCATCCCACTCGTTGCTTCTCGTGATACAAGCCTTCATAGTACACCTTGCCATCCTCCACAATCAAGTCGCCAGGATAAGCAAGCGTGGCACCTGTCTTTTCTGCCAAATACGAATGCTCAAAGAAAGCTGAGTTATACCTGCCAGGAGTGAGAATCACGGCAATACCCCTATCCCCGTTCACATCATCCATCATCTGGCGCAACAGGTCGGCATAGTCACGATTGTCTGCCACGGCATTGTCTGCAAAAGCCTCTGGAGTCACCTTACGAGTCACCGTGCGTGCAATCATCGGATAGCTTGCACCGCTTGGAATGCGAAGATTGTCCTCCAGCACATACCACTCTCCGTTTTTCCCCTCAACGAGGTCAATGCCAGCTATGTGTGCATACACTCCTATAGCAGGGTCAATGCCCTCACACTCTGGCATATATCCCTTAGAAGCATAGACAAACTCCATTGGCACTATGCCGTCCTTCACAATCTTTTTCTCATGATAAATGTCCCACAAGAAGAGGTTAAGTGCCTTCACGCGCTGCTGCAATCCCTTCTCCAGATAGTTCCAGTCTTTCTTACTGATGATTCGAGGCACCGAGTCGAACGGAAACAGCTGTTCGCGAAAAACTCCTTTCTTATACACTCCGAATCGTACTCCAAAACGCTCCATCCACTTGTTGACGCTGTTTCTACTATCAACAAGAGCTTTAATGCTTACTTCTGCCATGTGTTTGTGTCTTTGTGTTTGTGTTGTGACTATTTTTCTATCAAAATGGATTAATTTCCACTGCAAAGATATACATTTTGCAATACATATACAATTTTCAAAAGCAAAATGTCGTAATATAATACTATTTTCTTTCGTTTTGACACAAAAATAAGCATTATGCGAAAGTTTTATCAACGAATCATGCCAACAAAGACGCATCATCAAGGGATCACATCATCAGGGGGGCTAAACCCTTGATGATGCATGGGCAAATGGGAGGGCGAAAAAATGTTATTTTCTCATTTTCTATTTTGTGCCGCTCTGGGTATTATTTCTATATGATTACATGTAACCTTATAG
>JAGHVC010000173.1 GCA_018064505.1 Candidatus Minthosoma caballi
GTGGAATACAAACCGGCTGTTGTTGTTAATCTTGCTGCTCAGGCTGGTGTTAGGTATTCAATCACAAATCCTGATGCGTATGTTGAAAGTAACCTGATTGGATTCTACAACATATTGGAAGCATGTCGCCATCATGAGGTTGAACACTTGGTCTATGCTAGTTCTTCGTCTGTGTATGGATCAAACAAGAAGGTCCCATACAGCACTGATGACAAGGTAGATAATCCTGTTTCATTGTATGCGGCGACAAAAAAGAGCAATGAGCTTATGGCGCATGCATATTCTAAGTTGTATGATATTCCGTCAACAGGCCTACGCTTTTTCACTGTATATGGTCCTGCTGGCCGCCCTGACATGGCGTATTTCGGATTTACGAACAAGTTGCGCGAGGGCAAGACAATCCAAATCTTCAACTATGGTAATTGCAAGCGAGATTTTACCTATGTCGATGACATTGTAGAGGGTGTGGTTCGTATAATGCAGCATGCTCCAGAGAAACAAAAAGGCGAAGACGGCTTGCCTGTTCCTCCATATAAGGTATATAACATTGGCAACAACTCTCCTGAAAACCTTCTTGATTTTGTGACAATTCTCCAAGAAGAGCTTATTCGTGCTCAAGTTTTGCCATCTGATTATGATTTTGAAGCCCATAAGGAGTTAGTGCCTATGCAGCCAGGTGATGTTCCTGTCACATACGCAGATACAAGTGCGCTTGAAGCAGACTTTGGCTACAAGCCAAGCACATCATTAAGAACAGGACTTCGTGCCTTTGCAGAATGGTACGCTAAATATTATGACCCTCTAAATCTCCCTGCATAGGGAGACTTTCTATAGAATGAATTGGAAAACCGCATCACCTGATAGGTATGAAATATTAAAAGCTTTTGCAGAGATAAGCGATTGATTGTTGAAGTTGATGGAGGGTATCATGCCGAGCGTCATCAGCATGAGAATGATGTAATACGACAGGACTGGTTGGAACATTTGGGCTACAAAGTCTTGCGATTCAGCAACGACGAAGTGGTTTTTAACATTGATAAAACATTAAACATAATAAAAGAACAAATTAACTAAACACATCCCGCATGGACGCCCTCCCTAGGCAGGGAGGGGAAGGGAGGGTCTATTATGAAAAATATTGTAATTGCAGCAGGGTATGCTACGCGCTTGGGAGAGCTGACAAAGAACTTCCCTAAGCCATTGCTGAAGATAGGAAAGTCAACAATCCTCGGTCGTATGCTTGATGATATTGACCAGATACCAGAGATAGACGAACATGTGATCATCACAAACCATAAGTTTGCCACTATCTTTGAGGAATGGGCAAAAGAACAGAAATACACAAAGAAAGTGACAATAGTTGACGATGGCACAGAGACAAATGACACGCGTTTAGGTGCTGTCTGCGATTTACTTTTCGCTATGGATAAGCTCTCTATTGATGATGATATGCTTGTGGTAGCAGCAGACAACTTGCTTTTCTTTACTTTTGCCGACTTCGTGAAATTTGCTAAAGAGAAAGGCTCTTCTTGTATTATCTGTCATGATCAGCCATCAAAAGAAAGATTGCAGCGCACAGGCGTAGTTGTTCTTGACGAGAATAACAAAGTGCTCAATATGGAAGAAAAGCCTCAAGAGCCAAAGAGCACATGGGCTGTGCCTCCATTCTATATTTATCTTAAAAAGGATCTTGATCTTGTTCGCCATTCTGTAGAGAATGGATGTGGTAAGGATGCACCTGGCAATTTGGCTCATTATCTTTGCGATCATGCTACAATGCATGCATGGCCAATGGCAGGAACAGGCGAAAACCTTCGATTTGACATAGGGTCACTCGACACTTACAAGGAAGCATGCGAGAAGTTTGCTAATGATTGAAAACAACGATAATATAAAACAAAAAAGACTTGCAGATTTGCAAGTCTTTTTTTTGTTTGTAGCGGGGGAGGGGCTCGACCCCTCGACCTCCGGGTTATGAATCCGACGCTCTAACCAGCTGAGCTCCCCCGCCATCATTCGTTTGACGAGCTGATTCGCAAATGAGGTATTTCCTGTTTTGCGAGTGCAAAGGTATAGCTTTTTTTGAAACTGACAAAGGTTTTAATGCTTTTTTTTGCTGATGATAATGAAAAATCGTAACTTTGCAGCCGAAAACAAGTTTATAATAGGTAAAAAGATTATTTTTATGAGCTACAATTTGCTTAAAGGAAAGAAAGGAATCATTTTTGGTGCACTCAACGATCAGTCTATCGCATGGAAAGTGGCTGAACGCGCAGTAGAAGAAGGTGCACAAATAGTACTCACAAATACAGCAGTTGCGTGCCGCATGGGCACTATTGCAGAACTCGCAGAGAAAACAGGTGCGGTTGTAATCCCTGCTGATGCTACAAGTGTGGACGATCTTGAGATGCTCTTTAGTGAGTCTGTCAAGGCTCTTGGCGGTAAGATCGATTTCGTGCTTCATTCATGTGCAATGTCTGCAAATATGCGTAAGAAGCGCACATACGATGATCTTGACTATTCTTTGCTTGACAAGACTCTCGACATTTCTGCTATTTCGTTCCATAAGATGCTTCAGGTTGCTAAGAAGCTTGATGCGCTGAATGATTGCGCAAGCGTTCTTGCGCTCACATATGTGGCAAGCCATCGCACATTCTTCGGATACAATGACATGGCAGATGCAAAGTCGCTCCTTGAAAGCATTGCTCGTAGCTTTGGCTATATTTATGGACGCGAGAAGGGAGTTCGTGTTAACACAATATCTCAGTCTCCTACATACACAACTGCGGGTAGCGGCATCAAGGGCTTTGATGGCCTTTATGATTTCTCCGACCGTATGTCTCCACTTGGCAATGCCAGCGCAGATGAGTGTGCAGATTACTGCATTGTGATGTTCTCTGACTTGACAAAGAAAGTTACAATGCAGACTCTTTTCCACGATGGTGGTTTCAGCAATATGGGTATGTCTCTCAGAGGCATGACTCAGTACAATAAGTCTTTCATAGAAGAAAACACAGACAAGGAAACTGGTAAAATCATCTACGGTTAATATCTGTATTCGGGTTAAATGCCAATTGCCACAGAATCATCGTCGATTTTGTGGCAATTTTTGTATCTTGCTGTTATTCAGATGATTTTTGTTTTTGTTATAGGAAATGTTACATATTTTCTTAGTCGATGTATCATTTTTGATAGTTTTATTTTCAAACATTACAAAGAGGTTGGCAAAAATGTTGTTACTTTGCAGCGAAATTTGATAAGAACTAAACAACATGAAGAAAGTATTAACTATTGTTTTTACAGCTTTGTTTTTAAGTATTACTGCATTTGCACAGGATGTTCCTGCCAGCACATGGGGTAATTTGCCTCCCTTGCATGTAGAGGGAAATCATCTTGTGGATCCTTATGGAAACAATGTGGTGCTTCATGGAGTGATGGACACCCCAAGTCCATATTTCAATAATAATAGATGGAAAGGACCAGGATGGGGAGAGGACTTCAATACCACTCATGCAAAGAATGCTATTGCATATTTTGATAAGCTTTTCACAGCAATAACAGATACGGCAAGTGGTGCATATTGTAATTTGTTCCGTTTGCACCTTGATCCTTGCTGGACAAATTATAACAACACAAAGGCTCCTGGTTTCACAGAGAAAAATGGTAAGGTTTATGACCCACACGGAAACGAAGTTTCAGGAGAGGCTAATATCTACCATTTTAATAAAGGCCGTTTGAAGCAATTCCTTAAGACATTGTATTTCCCTATTGCTAAAAAAGCAATTGATCACGGTTTGTATGTCATTATGCGTCCACCTGGAGTATTCCCAGGATATGTTCAGGTTGGTGACTATTATAATGATTATATTCAGACAGTGTGGGATATTGTGACACAGAATGACTCTATTAAGAAGTATTCTGGTCAAATCATGATTGAGTTAGGCAACGAGCCTGTAACACTTAATAATGCCCAGGGCAAAGGTGATGACAAAGCTCTTTGTGATTTCTTCCAGCCAGTTGTTGACAAGATGCGAGAGAATGGCTATGAGGGAGTAATTTGGGGTGTAGGTACTGGCTGGCAAGGCAATTGCCGCTCTTATGGCAAGTATCCTATTGTGGGTAAGAATATTGGCTATGCTGTTCACAATTATGTTGGCTGGTATGGTGGCAATGATAGAAAGTATTCTTCATCAGATAAGGAGAAGTATGCTAATGAGTTCCATGCATCTCATCCGATTATGGATACTAACCCAATTGTAATCACAGAGATAGACTGGAGCCCAGAAAAGGAGGGTACAGGCCATTACAATGAACATGGAGATTGGGTGCTCAGTAACTATGGTTCATGGGCTACAGGCACCACAAGTGGTTGGGGTGCAGCATATAAGTATCTTCTCGATAAGTACGATAATATATCTATGACTCTCTCTGGCACTCACTGCTACATTGATGTGGATGATTATATTAATCTGAAGAAGGTTACTCCTGCATATAAAACTGCTATGGAAAAGAACGGTCTTGATCCTTGGGAAGCTTCAGGCGTTGCATGTTTCTCATGGTATAAAGATTGGGCACAAGAGAATTATGCTCGTCCTGACCTCACACAAGTGCAGAGTAAGTTGGTGGAGTTGACGACAGCAAAGGGTGATGGCGTTGTAAATGTCATGGTAGGACAGAGCTTGAATCTTGGCCTTGAAGGCAAGTTTGAGGATGGTCTCACTTCAAAGATTCCTACTTCACTTATGGATATTGAGGCAAAGGAGTCTAACATTCTTGAAAAGAAAGGCGGCGTATATGCAGCTGTTGCTGAAGGAGCAGCAAATTGTACGGCATCTTTTGGAGGAATGACGACAAAAGTTGACATAAATGTGCTTCCTGCTTTCTCTCTATCCGACGAAGTGTTCAATCCTTCGATATTTGGTACGGGTTCGTATTTAGGAAGACAAGGAAAACTTCAGACTGCTGTAAATGGTTTAGCAGGTTGGCAGTTTGATGCAGGAATTGACTTGAGCGCCTACGATTATCTTAATATTGATTTTGTCGTAGGACCTTCATGTAAACCTTTCCTTAGAATTTTTGATTCAGAAGAAATAGGAGCTAATAACTTCTATGAGTATGAAATAGGAAAAAATTCAAGCGTAAAGATTCCTCTGAAGAATCAGCAAAAGGGTGATAACACAGTTCTTGATTTGTCAAACATCAGAACAGTAGCTTTCACTTCTAACGGAGGTTCATACATTTATATTAAGAATGTAGCTCTTGAAGTTGATCCAACAGCCATTGCAGGCGTAGAAAATAATAATTCTGCTAAAGTTGTTGCAGAGGAATATTACACAGTAAGCGGAATCCGTCTTAATACGCTTAGTAAAGGTGTGAACATCGTTCGTCAGAAGCTCTCAAATGGGGAGCAGAAGACACAAAAGATTATTATTGAAAAGTAATGTTTTGAAAATAGTGAAAATAATAGTTAATAAGTAAAGTTAGTTAATTTCCGGTATTTATTTTTGTGGGAGGGCCAACGCGATGTTGCCTCTCCCATTTTTGTTTCTTTTTGTTGATGCTTACTTTATTTTCGTTTTCTTTCCGTTGATGACATATATGCCAGGATAGATTATGCTTGATATTTTATTACCTTGTAAGGTGTAGATACCTTGTGTAGGTTTCAAAGTGTGACTAATCGTATTTATTCCATTTGGCTCTTCTGGCTCATCTTCCTCTTGCGGCCCAAGATAAGATAGAGTGAAATTGTCAAAGATAGTCCAATCATTGCTGTTTGAAACACTTTTTTTAATGCCAATCTTGAGGATTCCATAATGTTCTACTGTGCAATTAAGAACATTAGTATATAGTCCGTCGTTGAAATAGA
>JAGHVC010000053.1 GCA_018064505.1 Candidatus Minthosoma caballi
ATGTGCTGCAGCAGTATTACCATCACAAGTAATAAATTTCTTTTCTTTACCCATAATGTTTAAATAATGTATTTGAAATATTTATAATCTATGTTGTTTCAAAACACAATTCGTTATAATTAATAAAGGAATCCAAATATCCATAAAGGAATCTGATTGCCTTCGCCGATGTCGCACTGATTTACAGCAAATAATGTTTTTGCCTTACTTTTGAGTTTTGTACTGTGTTCAGCGATTTTAAATTCAATTTGTTCGTCAACCAAGAATGAACAAAGTGAACCTACTTTGTTAACCTTATGATCTTTCCATAGTGTGTTGCAGAAGAAAGTCTCAAGCACATCATGTTCGTCATAGCAACGAGGGTAGAAACTGTACATTAGATTCGAGTTGTGCAGAAGTACTCTTGCGGGTTTCTTTGGGAATTCATCGCCTTTGCCGTAAATCATATTAACAAGGCGAGCTTCCATAAGGTACTTAATGTAATGCATAACCGTCGCTCTGCTCATTCCAAGTTCCTGAGCAAGTTGGCTTACATTTGGCACACTGCTTCCACTTGTTGTGAGAAGATAGAATAATTGCTTTATCTTGGCGAGATATTTGAGTTCGATTTGCTTAATCAGAAGAATGTCAACCTCAATCATCATATTCATATTTTTGAGGAGATTCTCTGAATAGTTTACTTTGTCCAAGAAAAATGGATAGAAACCATGATGCAAATATGCTTGGAAATATTCTCTTGGGTTAACTTTTTCTAATATTTCTGTAGCAATCTGCTTGTGATTGCTTATGATTTCATCAAGAGTATATGGACGCAAACAGAGTCCTGTTGAGAGGTTTAAGAATTCACGGAAAGAGAATCCTCGAAGATTATATGACTTGACAATGCCGTTAAGTTCTGGATTCTCATCTTTCAAACGCATGACAGGAGAACCTGTGAACACGATTTTCAAACCAGGATATCTGTCATAGCATTCTCTAAGTTGCTTGCTCCAATCTGGCTGCTTATATACTTGATCAATAAGCAATACTTTTCCGCCTGTATGGTAAAATTCACCGGCAAATTCAGTGATGCCAATGTTCTGTACATAGAAATTATTTGTGTTTATGTACAGGCATGAATGATCATACGGAGAAAAATGCTCTTTAGCGTATTGAAGCAAAAATGTTGTCTTTCCCACGCCACGAGCACCTTTTATGCCTATCATACGGTCTTTCCAATTGATTTCGTCCATCAAATCGCGACGAACGGGAGCTTTCAGATGTTCGAGTAAATAGGCATGTGTACGGAAAAAGGATTCCATGATTCTTTTTGGATAAAATTAAATCGTTATTTTGCAAAATATCAATTAGCTTTATCTCGTCAAAAAACAGAGAAAAAACTAAATAACACCAAATTTTTTGCAAAATTACTACTTTTACCATTGATTTGCAAACTTGACTTTACATTTTTTTGATTTTTTTATTGTCTGCAAATACAATAAAGTTGTGATGTAATATTTTGTGCACCAAAAAGGAACGAGATGCAGTTGGTGTAAAGATGGATGAATCTTATATTTGTGGATATTGCATTGTTGAACAATGTAATGAACCATGTTGAATGATTAAGACTCTGCAGTCTATACCTTTTATTACTCTTCCCGGGAATGCTTTCTTTATCTGAGACAGGGCTTCAGCATCTTTTTCTGGCTGATTGTATGTTGGAACAAGTACTGCACCATTAAGAATGTAGAAATTGGCATGAGTTGCAGGGAGTCTGTTTCCTTCATCATCGAAACATGCATCAGGTAGAGGAAGAGGGAAGAGTTGATATGGCTTATTGTCTTTTGTTCTTAAAGCCTTTAATTCCTCTTCCATTGCCAGGAGTTCTTCATAATGCTCATCATTCTCATCATAGCATTTTACATACGCAATTTTGTCTTTTGAGCAGAACCTTGCGACTGTGTCAATATGACCATCAGTGTCATCTCCTGCTAGCCAAGAATGCTCTATCCAAATAACTCTATCGGCATTAAAGTATGACTTAAGCTTTTCTTCTATATCTTCTTGAGAAAGAGTGTTGTTACGATTGTCGGATAAAAGACAGCTTGATGTTACCATAAGTGTTCCTTCTCCATCGCTTTCAATGCTTCCTCCTTCGAATACAAAATCAAGCTTATTTATGTATTCTGAATTAATGTTTTTCTTTGAATACTTCTCTGCAACATAGGGGAGAATATCCCAATTTATCTGGTTGTCATAGTTTGATGCAAACTTTAATCCCCATCCATTAAATTGGAAATCGTTTAAATTTATACACTTTTTCTTTGAGTCAACAGTAGTGATAAATGCATGATCTCGAGCCCAAGTGTCATTGGTTTTTGTTTTTACAATTGTAATATTTTCAAAATCAATGCCTCGTTTTGATAGTTCTTTTTTAACTTCGTTTGGATACTGAGCTACGATCAATAATGGTTCACGCTTAATAACTTCACGAGCAATGTTGCAAAAACAATCAATGGCATCAGCAAGAACTGGTGCCCAATCTGTGCCTGAATGTGGCCATGTTAATTGGGTGAATTCGTGCTGATGCCATTCTGATGGTAAATACATATATTAAATATTTATTTCTTCAAAGGTGAAGGACCTTCATGTGTAGGTTTGATAACATTAATCTTTCCGCTCTTGTCAAATGTCATCTTGTCGATGCAAACTTGACGGTGTGTGCCTGGGCTAAGCTGGCGTTCACGGAAATTTGGGTTTATACGGTGATAAACAACATACCATTCATCTTTACCATTAACCTGTAGAACGGAATTATGCGCTGTGCCATATATCTTATTTGCAGGATCCTGTTGCAAAATCACTGGCTCTTCTGCAACAGTGATAGGGCCAAGAGGATTTTTTGCAGTGCCATAGGCAACATGATAATTGTCAGCACCTGTATCATCAACAGACCAAAGGAAATAATAAACGCCTTTGCGGAAGAAAACATAAGTACCTTCACGATAAGCATAATCCTTGAGTGTGCCACCCTTAGGAGTTAAATCCACAGCAGTTTCCTTCTTAATGCTTATCATGTCGTCATTAAGTTCTGCACCAGCCATGAAGCCATTTCCCCAATAGAGGTAGAATTTTCCGCTCTTTGGGTCTTGGAATACATCCACATCAATAGCTTGTCCGCCTCTCACGCCTTCTGGACGATCTTCGTCAGTGATTATTGGGTGTCCGCAGTCAACAAATGGCCCCTTTGGGTCATCAGCAATAGCACAACCTATTTCCTTTCGATTTGTCTTTGGGTTATGAGCAGAGTAGTAGAAATAATACTTGTAATTTTTTCCTACCTTCTTTTCAATAATACATGGAGCCCATGCATTGCCTGTTGCCCATGATACTTGATCGCTTTTAGCGTCAAGCATTGTGCCTTCATCTGTCCAGTCAATTAGATTCTGCGATGAGAACACATTAAACTTATAACCTCCCCATCCAGGAGTGCCATCCGTAGTGGAATATATGTAGAATTTTCCATCCTTCTTTGCGTGAAGAACTTCAGGGTCTGCGTGGAAATCTGGAAGGATAGGGTTTTTACCATCTCCCCATTCTGCAAGAAGGCGATCCTTTTCAGCCTGTGTTATAGGCATAATTGTACCATGTCGAGGAGTGAATTTTCCACGAGTTTTAGTATCCTTTACCTTGGTAAATGTTTTGAGATCTTCTGACTTGCAGAACTGATAGTGTCCAGAACCATAGCAGTCATACATTACAACCCAAGAGTTACCATCAAGGCTCTTGCATACACCTACGCCTTCAACAGCTTCGTTTGTCTGTTCTACATGTCCATCAATCATCTGCCACTTGTCGGTGAGGTTCTTTGCTACTGCTTGAAATATACCTCTACCAGACTCTTGCTTGTAGAACAAATGGTACATCTGGTCTTTTTCGTTGTAAACGATGTCTCCATCAATTGTAGCATTGCCAGCATCAAACAACCATTTTGGCTCACCTTCAAGATCTGTAAAGTCATCATTTACATACGAATAGAAAATCTTATCATATTGACATTTTCCATCGTTAGTTAAGAGGGAGTAGAACACCATGTATTTTCCAGCTTTGTGATCATAGATTGTTTCTGGAGCCCACACGCGAGTGACATTTTTCCACTGCTTAGGGTACTTGGTAGGGAAGTTAATCGCAGAATGTGTCCAGTGAATGAGGTCTGTACTCTTCATAAGAACAAGTCCTCTGTTACTAGCCCAACCAAGTGAAGACTTCATGTCTGTAACAACCATATAAAAAGTCTTGCCGTCCTCGCCACGAAGAATGTGTGGGTCTCTGACACATTGAGTGTAAGCAATTGTGTCAGACTTAATAACAGGCAATCCTTGATTGAGAAGCGTGTAGTCATATCCGTCCTCGCTGAGAGCATAGCAAATCTGCTCTTCTTCAGGAGCATTTCCTGTGAAATAAGTGAAAAGGAACGCAACCTTTTCATTAGGATCTTTTGGCTGAGAAGAAACATTCTTTGCTGTTTTCTGTGCAAACGCATTGCCAGATAATGATAAACAAAGCGCTGATGCTAATAAGAGTTTGTTAGTCATATTTAGGTTAGTATTAGGTTTTTATTATAGATTGTTCATGAATTTTTCTTTATTGACAATGAATCTAAGGTGAGTGCCTTGTCCGATTACAGCGTCATTCATTGTCGCTACAATGTCGAAATACAGCTTTTTCCCTTCTACTTTTGTGAGAGTGGCTGTAGCTTTGACTTCTGCACCAATTTTTGAAGGCTTTATATGTGATGATTCTATATGTCCTCCTACGGTTGTCATTCCTTCTGGCAACTCTCCTGCCGTGGCTAACATTGCGGCATTCTCCATGAGAGCCATCATCATGGGAGTGGCCAAAACAAGCATATCGCCTGACCCGACAGCTGCAGCTGTCTTGTCAGGCGATACTGTTATTGTAGAAGTATGTGATAGTCCTTCTGTCAACATTTAAACATTATTTAAAAGTTAAATTCTTCGCTCACTGATACTTGCATAGAAACGCACTTGATGGCACGAGCAAACATATCTGCTACAGAAAGTTGACGCACCTTGTCACTTTTGTGAGAATAAGGAATTGAGTCCGTAAATACGATTTCTGTGAGAGCGGAATTTTGAACACGGTCGCTTGCAGGATCGCTCATTACACAATGGCTTGCTACGGCACGAACACTCTTTGCACCAGCTTTCAGCATTTCGTCAGCAGCCTTAGTAATAGTGCCTGCTGTGTCCACCATGTCATCAACAAGCACAACATTCTTGTCTTTCACATCTCCAATAATCTGTATAGATTCCACAACATTGGCACGAGCGCGAGTCTTGTTGCACATTACGAGAGGAGCATTTAGCTTCTTTGCAAATAGTTGTGCACGCTTAGCGCCTCCCACATCAGGAGTTGCAATGACAAGATCTTCAAGCTTGAGAGATTCAATGTATGGGATGCTAACGAGAGAACCATAAAGATGGTCAACAGGAACATCAAAGAATCCCTGTATCTGGTCAGCATGCAAGTCCATTGTTATAAGACGATCGATACCGGCAACACTAAGAAGGTCTGCAACAAGCTTTGCGCCAATGCTCACTCTTGGCTTATCCTTGCGATCTTGGCGAGCCCATCCGAAATAAGGGATTACAGCAATAATGCTGCGAGCAGATGCACGCTTTGCAGCATCTATCATCAGGAGAAGCTCCATCAAGTTATCGCTATTTGGGAATGTGGACTGAACCAAGTACACATCGTTACCACGAATGCTTTCCTCGAAAGAAACAGCGAACTCGCCATCTGCGAAGTGTGTAATAATCATATTGCCCAGTGGGCAACCTAAACTTTGGCATATACGCTCAGCCAAATACTTAGTCTTTGTGCCAGAAAAAACCTTAAAAGGTCTACATTCACTCATGATTTTCCGATGATTATTTGATGTGATTTTTAATTTTAATGCAAAGTTAAGCATTTTATCCGACCTACAAATAAATCACTCAAACTTTTTTGCGTCCATTGATGTATTTTGTACAAAAATACACTTTATGCATCTACGGGAGCAACGAGCAGAAAGCAGCGAACTGCAGCCTTGCGGGCTCACGGAGGTGACGAGGTAAGGTGCGTGAGCTGCACGAGTGTGAGTCTGAAGGAGCATAGGAAAGGAATAGCCTACATGCATTTGTGTGAAATAGGCAATCTTCTTTTATATTTGTGAAATGATAGCCAAAATGTGCTTCCAAACCATCTCTACTGTAGGAATAAGTAGTGCTTCATCAGGCGAATGAACGCCGCGAAGAGTAGGGCCAAAACTGATCATGTCAAGTCCTGGATACTTTTCGCTGAAAAGACCGCACTCCAAACCTGCATGAATAGCTTTCACTTTTGGTTCTTTGCCAAACAGTTGTTTGTATGTTTCAATAGCTACTTTCAATATTTTAGAGTCAAGATTTGGCTTCCAGCCTGGGTAACCATCGCCTGTTAACACATTAGCTCCTATAAGTTTGAAAACAGAAGCAACGGTGGCAGACATTGCTTCACGCTGACTTCCAATAGAAGAACGCTGGCTTGTTACTATTTTAAGTTTTCCTTCTTCAAAATGTGCGCTTGCTAGATTTGTACTTGTTTCTACCAATCCAGGAATAGTAACACTCATTTCGTAAACTCCATTGTAAACGGCAACGAGAGCATTGACAATTTTCTCAGCTTGATTTTGTTCAATGCACTGTTCATGTCCTAAAGAACTTTCAAGGAAGAAAATAACATCCTTTTCGTCAGGATATTCTGACTCTATTTCGGAAGCAAATATGTTGAAATCAATTCGTACATCTTCCTTTTTGTCAAATGGAACAGCTATGATAGCTTCTGCTTGACGAGGTATCGCATTGTGAAGGTTACCTCCTTGAAAATCAATCAGCTTAACATCATATTTGTTCATTTCTTTGTAAATGAAGCGTGAGAGGATCTTTATAGCGTTTGCTCGATGATCATGAATGTCTCCTCCTGAATGTCCACCTCGTAAATTATCAATGCTTATACGAAGAGGGAAATAGCTCTTTTTCAATTGTTCAAAACAGAGTGAAAGGGTGATTTCTGTATTTGCTCCGCCAGCACACCCAACAAAAATCTCTCCTTCATCTTCACTGTCAAGATTAAGCAAATATTTACCTGTAAAGAAACCTGGCTTGAGTTCGAAAGCACCAGTCAAGCCTGTTTCTTCGTCAACTGTGAATAGGCATTCAATAGGCCCATGCTCAATTGTATTGTCTGTAAGAAGAGCCATTTGGATTGCACATCCTATGCCATCGTCAGCTCCAAGAGTGGTACCTTTTGCGCGCATCCATTCACCGTCGATGTATGTTTCAATAGGGTCGTTATCGAAGTCAATACTACAATCGCTAGTTTTCTCGCACACCATGTCCATATGGCTTTGAAGAACAATAGTTGGCTTGCTTTCCATTCCTTTGGTAGCAGGCTTGCTGATGAGAACATTTCCTGCAGCATCAGTTTTGCAATCTAAATTGTTTTTTTTCGCAAATTCTTGCAGGAAAGCAATTATCTTATCTTCGTGCTTTGATGGCCTTGGCACTTGGTTTATCTGGCTGAAGTAGTCAAACACTAATTGAGGTTTAAGCTCAAAATTCTCCATAGTCAATGATTATTTGTTCGTATTTGTTGATTTATTTCATAAATAAGGTTAAATTTCTGCAACGATATTCCGATAGTTAACATTTAACAATTATCTTTGCATGCATTTTGACCACAAATTTATATAATAATGTTTGAACTAATAGGTTTTACAGTCATAATTCTTGCTGTATGCATGCTTTTTCTATCTGTTCGTATTCTTTTTAAGAAGAATGGTCGTTTTGTGAAGACTCATGTAAGCCAGAACAAGGCAATGAGAAGCAAAGGAATAACATGTGTACAGAGTCAGGATTTTGCTATGAGACATAAGAGTAAGTT
>JAGHVC010000004.1 GCA_018064505.1 Candidatus Minthosoma caballi
CATGATACAGTTGACCAGATCACAGGTAACTACCAGATGGGTCTCATCACAGACAAGGACCGTTACCAGCAGGTTGTAGAAACTTGGACTAAGGTTAATGATAAGATTAAGAAGACCCTCATGGCTCAGATGACAGCTGCAGACCAAGGCTTCAACGCAGTCTTCATGATGCTTGATTCTGGCGCCCGTGGTTCTGCAGACCAGATTGCTCAGCTTGCAGGTATGCGTGGTTTGATGGCTAAGCCACAGAAGGCAGGTGCTTCTGATAATAACATCATTGAAAACCCTATCCTTTCTAACTTTAAGGAAGGTATGTCAGTGCTCGAGTACTTCATCTCTACTCACGGTGCTCGTAAGGGTCTTGCCGACACTGCCCTCAAGACTGCCGACGCAGGTTACCTCACTCGTCGTCTCGTGGATGTTAGCCACGATGTTATCATCACAGAAGAGGATTGTGGTACTCTCCGTGGCCTTATCTGCACAGCTCTCAAGGATGGCGATCGTGTTGTAGCTTCACTTGCCGAGCGTATACTCGGCCGTGTGTCTGTACATGACATTATCAACCCACATACAAATGAGCTCATCGTTGCAAGTGGTGAGGAAATCACAGACCGTTTGGCTGCAGAGATCGAGGCTTGTGGTATCGAATCTGTTGAAATCCGCTCAGTTCTCACTTGTGAGAGCAAGAAGGGTGTCTGCATGAAGTGTTACGGACGCAACCTCGCAACTCAGCGCATGGTACAGAAGGGTGAGGCTGTTGGTGTCATCGCAGCTCAGGCAATTGGTGAGCCTGGTACTCAGCTTACACTCCGTACATTCCACGCCGGTGGTGTCGCAGGTAACGCTGCAGCAAACGCACAGATTAAGGCAAAGAATAATTCACGCATCGAGATTGACGAACTCCGCACAGTTGCTCGCCCAACAGCAGAGCATCCTGATGGACAGGTTGTAGTAGGCCGTCTTGCTGAGCTTCGTTTCGTAGATGTAAATACAGATATCGTACTCTCATCAGTGCCTGTTCCTTACGGCGCAAATCTCTACTTCAACTCTGGTGACATTGTCAATGCTGGTGATGTTATCGCAGATTGGGACCCATTCAACTCTGTAATCGTTACAGAATTCGACGGTGTTGCTAAGTTCGAGGGCGTTAAGGAAGGTGTAACTTACCGCGTTGATATCGACGAAACAACAGGCCTTCGTGATCTCATCGTTACAGAAGCTCGCGATCGTCAGGCAGTTCCTTACTGCCACATCCACAGTTCTGCAGAAGGTGAACTTCTCCGCACTTACTCATTCCCTATCAATGGTCACATTGTAGTAGAGGATGGTCAGGAGCTCAAGGCTGGTGATATTCTCGTTAAGATTCCTCGTTCAGTTGCAAAGGCAGGTGACATCACCGGTGGTCTCCCACGAGTTACAGAGCTCTTCGAGGCACGCAACCCATCTAACCCTGCAATCGTTGCAGAAATTGATGGTGAGGTCACAATGGGCAAGGTTAAGCGTGGCAACCGTGAGATTATCCTCACATCAAAGGTTGGTGATGTGCGCAAGTACCTCGTTCCACTGTCAAAGCAGATCCTCGTACAGGAGAACGACTATGTACGCGCAGGTACACCACTTTCTGACGGTGCAATCACTCCTGCCGACATCCTTGCAATTAAGGGTCCTACAGCCGTTCAGGAGTATATCGTGAACCAGGTTCAGGATGTGTACCGTATGCAGGGCGTAGCAATCAACGACAAGCACTTCGAGATTATTGTTCGTCAGATGTTGCGCAAGGTTCGTATCGATGATGCAGGTGATACCAAGTTCTTGCAGGAAGGCATTGTTGACAAGCTTGACTTCCTTGAGGAGAACGACCGCATCTGGGGCAAGAAGTTCGTTATTGACGCAGGTGACTCAGAGACAGTAGAGAAGGGCGCTATCATTACAGCTCGCCGTCTCCGCGATGAGAATTCAGCTCTCAAGCGTCGTGACCTCAAGCTTATCCAGACACGCGATGCAATCCCAGCAACATCTACTCAGATTCTTCAGGGTATCACTCGTGCCGCTCTCGGTTCTAAGAGCTTCATGTCCTCTGCATCATTCCAGGAGACAACAAAGGTTCTCAACGAGGCAGCAATCTCAGGCAAGAGCGATCCACTCGAAGGCATGAAGGAGAATGTAATTTCTGGTCACCTCATCCCTGCTGGTACAGGTCTCCGCGACTTCGACCGCATCGTTGTAGGTGCTCGTGAGGACTTCCAGCCAATGGAGCGTCGTCCATTCGATCCAACAGAGTCATTCTCAATGTTTGCTAACGATTCTATGTTTGCACACGGAGATTTCGAATAATATATTTCCCGATATCATATACAAAAGAACGCAGGCTTGAATAAAGCTTGCGTTCTTTTTTTGTTTGTATATATCCTTTTCTTTCATTTATTCTTGTTTGTTTTGAAAAATAATGTTTATCTTTACGGCCAAATAGACTAAAGCAAATAAAACTTGAATACCTACTTATGAATAGTAAGAAGAAAACTTGGACAATCGTAATCACTATTGTGGTACTGCTTGTTGGCGGAATCACAACATGGGCATTATGGCCAGAACCAACCATCGACTTGGAAAACTATCAGCCATCGGCTGAGTTTGAGCCTGCTTACGAAGCAATGGAGGCAAAGGCACCAGAGTACGATATAGAGGAGACAGTGCGAATTATGAATGCCTTAGAGAATGCTCAATATCAGTCGGAAGACTTTATGAGCTATCTTGAGTTTGTAGCTAAGCAAGACTATACCAAGGTAGCTCTAGATGTGCTTGAACAGAAGAAGAAACTCTTCCCAATACTTCAGCATTTGTTTGAGCTTCAGAAGCAAAACAAAGAACTTGACGATGCCTGGATGATCATTCGCAGTGCAGGAACGGGAGCAGCAACACTTGCAGAGAATGTGAGTCCAATTGGATTGATTGGGTCAATATGCACAGGCGATGCAACACTTAGCACTCTCAGTGTAACAAATGGAGTTGATAAGGCAAAAACTGCAGCTTTCGAAGAGTATGAAAAGCAGAAAGAACTGAAGAAGAAGCTTGAAAAAGAAATTGAGAAGGTGCGAATGTCTTACATTGAGTACCTGGAAGGATATGCTCCTGTATATTATAAGTATATGAAAGAGTGGGATGCTCTTTGCTTGAAGAAAGATAAGGCCTACATAGATTTGTATGGAGGTCGCCCTATAGAATCATACAACCTCACTCAAGAAATCTTGAAGCAGTACCCAACCAACCGCGAAGCGCTCCTTTTGAAATCCCTTTCGCTTATCAGTATTGCATCAAACTATCACTCAGATCCTAGTAATCAGGCAGATAGCACAAAAGCGCTGTCGGTGTATAAGGAGATGAATCTTGGTGGAAAGCAGCCAAACGAGATAAACGAATTCTATATAGAAGCAGAAAATACATTGGATAACTATATCACACTCTATCCGTCTCGTTCCGCTCCTGCTCTTGTGCTGAAGGGGCTCCTTTATCGCAACACAGGCGACATGAGCAAAGCAATATCTTTCTTTGATCAAGCTTCTATGGAATATCCTCGCCAGGCAGCAGACCTTACCGACCTGCTTGACGCATACCGCAATAGATCTTATCTAAACAAGTCGTCAGAAGGTAAGTATCTCTTGCGCTTATACCGCTCAACAATGGAGGGATTTGGCTTGTTCAGCCCTAATCTTCTGAAAGCTAAGTACTATTCTCAGCAAGGCGATGTGGATAATAGCAAGACAGAGATCTTCAACCACTTCTTCCGTCGCGGCAATCAAGGCATATACGACTGCCTTCTCAGTGACATGCAGTACTGCGAAGAGAATATGTACAGCAGCTTCAAGCAAATACTTATAGAACAGTCTTTCCTCGATGTAAGCGTAGAGCCAACATTGAATTGGACTCTTACAGACAAGGATGACGAAATAAAGGTTACGATCAACAATCGTTCCGACATTGATCTTGAGAATGTGCGCATATTCCTGTGCCTCCATTACACCGACATGTATAAGGATGAGTATGATGTGCAAAAGCTTCCTGCTGTGAATATCATAAAGCACAATGACAAGACTGAAATCGGAGTAGTGAAGCTTACTTATGAAGACAAGAAGTACAACGACATCACGCACATCCGAGCAATTGCCATGACAGACGATAAAATCTGCTGGATAGATAATGTTGACTACAAGTATATGCGCGCCTCAGAGGCCTCTGCAAAGCAGAAGAAGGCTAAGCCAAACGATTTCAAGCAGCAACTGCTTGAAGACTTCAATGTGGATGGAGAAGCGCTTCGCTCTGTCATAAACACTGGCATAGGTGTATATGCAAACCTTACAGAAGGAGAGGGCATCTGGAACGAAGTGAAGAGTGGAGTAAAGAACCTTGTGACAGGCAATGACAAAAAGCTTCGCATAGAGTTGCCTCGCATCTTGTCCATCATCGACCCTGTGTTCTCGCTCAATCAGATAAACGACAAGGATAAGGCGGTACGCCCTACAGAGAATTACCTCAGCGGGTCGAACATTCGTCTCAAGTTCGACTATGAGCCAAAGAAGAACGATACCATTCCGCTATATATATATAGTGATATTGTGAACTTCAAGGTGACTATCCAGTTCACAGATGGAAAGCCATCCGTTAAGAGCGTAGAGCTCGTTTAAGAGCCCCTTTTCCCTCTGTAAGGTAACATACTCTTTAAGGCAAATAGCTTGCCTTTTCTGCCTTCAAAAGTCTGCGCCTTATACGGTTTATCGCTTGCGCCCGTCACGCGACATCGCTTCTGCCTTGTAAGCGATATTGCGTGACGGGCGCAAACCTTTTAAAAGATTTGAAGTAGGATTCGACATCTCGTCGTATCCTACTTCCCATTTTCACCTATTATATATGTTTACTAGCTAATTAATTCCTAAGTATTCATTTTTGATATACCTATCATGTACCTTATTACATCTATAATTAACACCTTAATATTAACCTATATATTCGAATTAAAAATGCTTCTTTTTTATCAGTTAGGCACTTAGTTTGCGCCTATGTTGTTTCTCATTAATATAACTAATCTAACAGGATTGGTCGTGTATTGTAAAAAGTTAATTTCCGATACTTAAATTCCGTTGAATTATTTTTTACACTGCAAAGTAACTGCTTTTTTTGCAATCTGTCTATAAAAATCATACAAACAAATATAACAATCGTACAAAATAGTAAAAATCGATGATTTTTGTGTTGTTTGATGTTTTTTGTGAATGATATTATCATTAAATTTGCACAATCATTATAAATTATTTGATTCAATATTGT